>NZ_JBFAZH010000747.1:0-3896 GCF_040681735.1 Actinoplanes sp. NPDC051633
CCCGGAAGGCCTGCCCGGCTACGACCGGCTCAGCGTCCGCGAGGTGCCGGCCGTCTCCGGCTGTTCGATGCTCATCGAGCGCGCGCTCTTCAACTCCCTCGGCGGCTTCGACCCGGTGTTCTTCCTCTACAGCGACGACATCGATCTGTGCACGCGCGCGGCCGCCCTCGGGGCGCGCCCGGTGGTGGTGCCTGAGGCCGCCGTGGTGCACGTCGGCGGCGCGTCGTCGAGCTCGGAGGGCCAGCGGATCAAGATTCTCCGCGGCAAGGCCACATACGTGCGGCGGCACTGGTCGCCCGCGCGGGCGAGGGTCGCCCTGGGCCTGCTGGCGGCCGGGGTCGGTCTGCGCGCGATGGGCAGGGCCGTGCTCGGCCGCGACCGCTCGCGCGGCGTCGACTGGTCGGCCGTATGGCGCGAACGTCGCGTGTGGACGGCCGGGTGGCCCGACGTCGACGAGCCGCGCCCGCCGCGTACCCCCTTATTGACCAACGCCTGAAACCGAGCGCCCGGAGGCGACCGTCCATGCACAAATCTCGCGTTCGCCGCTTATGGTCGGTCGTCGCCCTGTCGCTCGTCGCCACCGCCGTCTCGGTCCCGGTCGCCGCCTCGCCCGCGGCGGCCGACCCGTGTGCGCCGCTGGTCAACCCGGTCGCGTGTGAGAACAGCAAGCCGGGCACGCCGGCGAGCACCTGGGACGTGTCCGGCGCGGGCAGCACGGCGGTGCAGGGCTTCGCCACCGACGCGAGCGTCAACATCGGCGAGACGCAGCAGTTCAAGGTGAGGTCGACGGCCACGTCGTACCGCCTCGACATCTACCGCATGGGCTACTACAACGGCGCCGGCGCCCGCCTGATCGCGACCGTGAACCCGGTCGGCCGGCAGACCCAGCCCAACTGCATCTCGCAGGCCGCGACCGGGCTGGTCGACTGCGGCAACTGGGCGGTCTCCGCCTCCTGGACGGTGCCGGCCACCGCGGTCTCCGGCATCTACTTCGCGCGGCTGGTCCGCACCGACGGCACGAGCGGCGCGAGCCACATCCCGTTCGTGGTCCGCGACGACGCCAGCCGCTCCGACCTGTTCTTCCAGACCTCGGACACCACGTGGCAGGCCTACAACCAGTACGGCGGCAACAGCTTTTACGTCGGCTCGCCGGCCGGGCGCGCCTACAAGATCAGCTACAACCGGCCGATCACCGTCCGGGGCACCGGCCCCGAGGACGCCGTCTTCAACGCCGAATACCCCATGGTGCGGTGGATGGAGGCCAACGGGTACGACGTCAGCTACACCACCGGCGTCGACACCGACCGGCGCGGGGCGCTCATCAAGAACCACAAGGCGTTCCTGTCCGTCGGGCACGACGAATACTGGTCGGGCACCCAGCGGGCCAACGTCGAGGCCGCCCGTGACGCGGGCGTGAACCTGGCGTTCTTCAGCGGCAACGAGGTCTTCTGGAAGACGCGCTGGGAGAGCAGTGTGGACGGCTCGGGCACGCCGTACCGGACGCTGGTCGCCTACAAGGAGACCCACGCCAACGCCATCATCGACCCGAGCCCCGAGTGGACCGGCACCTGGCGCGACCCGCGGTTCAGCCCGCCGAAGAACGGCGGCCGGCCGGAGAACGCGCTGACCGGCACCTCGTTCGAGGTCAACGCCGGCACCGTCAACCTGCAGGTGCCCGCGGCCGACGGCAAGATGCGGCTGTGGCGCAGCACCACCGTCGCCACCCAGGCCGCGGGCGCGACCGCGACCCTGGGTTCGGGCACCGTCGGGTACGAGTGGGACGAGGACGCCGAGAACGCCTCGCGCCCGCCGGGCCAGATCCAGCTCTCCACGACCAACGCCACCAACGTCGAGGTGCTGATCGACCAGGGCTCCAACTACGCCAACGGCAACGCCACCCACCATCTGGTGATGTACCGGGCGCCCAGCGGCGCGCTGGTCTTCGGCGCCGGCACCGTGCAGTGGTCGTGGGGCCTGGACAGCACCCACGACCGGGGCTCCGGCGCGGCCAGCACCCCGATGAAGCAGGCGACCGTCAACCTGTTCGCCGACATGGGCGCACAGCCGGCCACCCTGCAGAGTGGCCTGACCCTGGCGACCGCCTCGACCGACACCGTCGCGCCCACCGTGGCGATCACGTCCCCGGCGAACGGTTCGTCGGTGGCGGCCGGCACCGCGGTCACGGTCTCCGGCACCGCCACCGACACCGGCGGCGTCGTCGGCGGGGTCGAGGTGTCCGTCGACGGCGGCACCACCTGGAAGCCGGCCGCCGGGCGTGGCACGTGGAGCTACCGGTACACGCCGGCCGCCACGGGCGCCACGCAGGTCCGGGTTCGGGCCATCGACGACAGCGTCCGGATCGGCACGCCGGCCGTGCTGAACCTGACCGTGACGCCGCGCTCATGCCCGTGCAGCCTGTGGAGCGCGGCCGACGTGCCCACGGTGCCCAGCGACCCCGACTCGACCGGCACCGAGATCGGCGTGAAGTTCCGCGCCGACGTGGCCGGCCAGGTCACCGGGATCCGTTTCTACAAGGGCACCGGCAACACCGGCACCCACGTGGGCCGCCTGTGGTCGTCGACCGGTACACAGCTGGCCACCGTCAACTTCGGCAGCGAGTCGGCCTCCGGCTGGCAGCAGGCGAACTTCTCCTCGCCGGTGACGCTCACGCCGAATACCACGTACATCGCGTCGTACTACGCGCCCAACGGCCACTACGCGGGCGACCCCGGCTACTTCGCGTCGGCCGGTGTGGACAGCGGTCCGCTGCACGCGCTGCGCGACGGCGTGGACGGGGTCAACGGCGTCTACCGCTTCGGCACCGGGTTCCCGACGCTGGCCTGGCAGTCGGCGAACTACTGGGTCGACGTGGTCTTCAACCCCGGCGGCGGGACGCCCGACACCACACCGCCCACGGTGACCGCACGGACCCCGGCGTCCGGCGCCACCGGCGTGGCCACCGACACGACGGCTACCGCCACCTTCTCCGAGCAGGTGCAGAGCGCCAGCGTCGCGATGGTGGTGCGCAACGCGGCCGGTACGGCGGTGCCGGGCAGCGTGGCGTACGACTCCGCCTCGTCAAGGGCGACCTTCACACCCACCGCCGCGCTGGCCGCGAGCACCACGTACACGGCAACCGTGAGCGGCGCGACCGACCTGGCCGGCAATGTCATGACGAGCACCTCGTGGTCGTTCACGACAGCCGCGACGACGCCGCCGCCGACCGGCTGCCCCTGCTCGATCTGGCCGACCACCGCGGTGCCCGGCACGCCCTCGGACTCCGACACGGCCGCGGTCGAGGTCGGCACGAGGTTCCGCTCGGACGTCGCCGGACGGGTCACCGGGATCCGCTTCTACAAGGGCGCCGGAAACACCGGCACCCACGTCGGGCACCTGTGGTCGAACACGGGCACCCTGCTCGGCACCGCCAACTTCAGTGGGGAGACGGCCACCGGCTGGCAGACCGCCACGTTCACGACGCCGGTGACGATCGCCGCCAACACCACCTACGTCGCCTCGTACTACGCGCCGGTCGGGCGCTACGCGGGCGACAACGGATTCTTCGCCACCACAGGAGTGGACAACGGCCCGCTGCACGCCCTGCGTAACGGGACCGACGGACTGAACGGCGTCTACCGGTACGGAACCGGTGGGGGCTTCCCCAACAGTTCGTGGCAGTCGAGCAACTACTGGGTGGACGTCGTGTTCACCCCGGGCAGCTGAGGAGCAACACCCGTGCGCAAAGCAAAGAAGGTCTTGCTGCCCTTTGCGGTGATCTTGAGCCTGATCGCCACCACTCTCACCGTCACCGCCTCGCCGGCGTCGGCGGCCACCTTCTCGATCTGGCCCTCGACGGCGGTGCCGGCCAACCCGGCCGACTCCGACACCGCCGCCGT
>NZ_JBFAZH010000748.1:0-3884 GCF_040681735.1 Actinoplanes sp. NPDC051633
GCCCGGGATCTCCGCCCCCGAGATCTCCGCCGAACGGCCGCCGGCCGTGGAGACCGATGACGTCGTCATCCACTACCGCAGGCCGGGCGGGGACTACGCCGGGTGGGGCCTGCACGCCTGGGAGGGCACCCCGGCAAAACCCCATTGGGGTACGCCCACAGCGCCGGCCGGCTACGACAGCTTCGGGGCCGTCTTCCGGGTGCCGGTGACCGAGGACGCCATCGGGCTGCGCTTCGTGCTGCACCACGGCGACACCAAGGACCTGCCCGACGACCAGCGCTTGGATCTGACGGCCGCTCGCGAGGTGTGGCTGCTGGCCGGCGAGAAGGCGCCGATCCGCCCCGACCTCGGCACCCTCGGCCCCGAGCTGGACCCGGCCCGGTCCCTCGCCGTCTTCGTGGACCGCACCACCATCGCGCTGCCCGCCGAACTGGCCGACGGTGCCACCGGATTCGCCCTGGTCGCCGCCGACGATGGTGGCCTGCGCCGCGAGAGCGATGAGGTGACCGGCGAGCACACCACGCTGCCGCTGACCCCGCGGGCGGGCGGGCTCTTCCAGGCGCAGAGCCGCAAGTTTCCGCACCTGCGGGCGTACCGCGCCTTTGCCGTCCGGGAGCTCGGGGACGCGGCGCTCGGCCTCCTGCTGCGTGGGCAGCTGCTGGTCACCGGCCGCGACGCCGGCGGCCGGCTCGTCGTGCTGACCGGCGTGCAACTGCCCGGCGTCCTCGACGACCTGTACGCCGACGCCCGGGAGGCCGAGCTTGGGCCGGTGATCGACGACGGCCGGCCCATCCTGTCGGTGTGGGCGCCGACCGCGCGGACGGTGCTGCTCGAGTTGTTCAAGGCACCGGATCGCGAACCCAAGGTGCTGCCGATGGACCGCGACCCGGTGACCGGCGTCTGGTCGATCACCGGTAAGCCGAAGTGGCTGGGGCGCTACTACCGGTTCCGTGTCGAGGTGTGGCACCCGGCGGCGCAGGCCGTGGTGACCACGAGCGTGACCGACCCGTACTCGCATGCCCTGGCCGTCGACTCCACCCACAGCCTGCTGGTCGACCTGGCCGACCCCGGCCTCGCGCCGCCCGGCTGGGCGACGCTCGCCAAGCCCGCGGCGGTGGCCCCGGCGCACATGCAGATCGCCGAGGTCTCGGTCCGCGAGTTCTCCATCTTCGACGACACGGTCCCGCCGGAGAAACGCGGCACGTACGGCGCGTTCACCGTCGACTCGGCAGGCATGCGGCACCTGCGCTCGCTGGCCGACGCCGGGCTGACCCACCTGCACCTGCTGCCGGCGTTCGACTTCTCGACCGTGCCGGACCGCCGCGCCGACCAGGCCGTGCCCGCCTGCGACCTGGCCGTGCTGCCGCCGGACTCCGACCAGCAGCAGCGCGCGGTGCTGGCCGTGGCCGAGCGGGACGGCTGGAACTGGGGCTACGACCCCTGGCACTACACCGCGCCGGAGGGCAGCCTCGCCGAGCAGCCCGACGGCCCGGCGCGGATCCGCGAGTTCCGGGCGATGGTCGCCGCGCTCAACGCCGCCGGCCTGCGCGTGGTGATGGACGTGGTCTACAACCACACCACCAAGGACGGCCTGCACCGGGTCAGCGTGCTCGACCGCATCGTGCCCGGCTACTACCACCGGCTGCTCGCCGACGGCACCGTCGCCGAGTCGACCTGCTGCTCGAACACGGCGCCCGAGCACATGATGATGGGCCGGCTCGTGGTCGACTCGGTAATCACCTGGGCGCATGCGTACAAGGTGGACGGTTTCCGGTTCGACCTGATGGGCCATCACCCGAGGGCCAACATCCAGGAGGTACGGGTGGCCCTCGACCACCTGCCGGACGGCCGGGACATCTACCTCTACGGCGAGGGCTGGAACTTCGGCGAGGTGGCCGACAACGCCCGCTTCACCCAGGCCACCCAGGTCAACATGGCCGGCACCGGGATCGGCACCTTCAACGACCGGCTGCGCGACGCGGTGCGCGGCGGCGGCTCGTTCGGCGACCCGGCCGTCCGCGGCTTCGCCTCAGGCTTGGGGTCCGAGACGCCGCTGCGGTTGCACGACGCGATCAAGGTGGGGCTGGCCGGCGGGCTGGCCGGATACCGGTTCGTCACGCACACCGGCGACGAGCACACCGGCGCCCAGATCGACTACCACGGCGCGCCGAGCGGGTACGCCGCCGCGCCCGGTGAGACGGTCAACTACGCCGACGCCCACGACAACGAGATCCTCTACGACGCCCTGGCCTTCAAACTGCCGCGCGACCTGCCCGTCATCGACCGGGCGCGGATGCAGGTGCTGGCCCTGTCGCTGGTCGTGCTCAGCCAGGGCGTCGGCTTCCTCGCGCTGGGCAGCGAGCGGCTGAGGTCGAAGTCGCTGGACCGCAACTCGTTCGACTCCGGAGACTGGTTCAACCAGATCCGCTGGGATCCCGCACAGGGCAACGGTTTCGGCCTCGGCCTGCCGCCCGCCCCGGACAACGAGGACAGGTGGCACCTGGCCCGCCCGCTGCTGGGCGACCCGGCGCTGGTGCCGCCGCCCGAGGTGATCGCGATGACCGCCGAGCGCTACCGCGAGCTGCTGCGGATCCGCCGCTCGTCGCCGGTCTTCGGACTGCCCACGGCCGAGGAGGTGCAGCGCCGGGTCTCGTTCCCGCTCGGCGGCCCGGGCGAGACGCCCGGCGTGATCGTGATGTGCCTCGACGGCACTGGCCTGGACCCACAGTGGCGGCAGCTCGTCGTCGTGTTCAACGCGACCGAGGCGACGGTGACCGAGAAGGCCGACGCCGACCGGCTGCACCCCGAGCTGGCCGCCTCGGCGGACCCACTGCTGCGCACGGTATCGGCCTCCGGTGGCACGGTCACCGTGCCACCCAGGAGCGTTGCCGTGTTCGTTGCCGACCTGCACTAGAGTGCCGCCGGTGAAACGCGCTCTGGCGACGATCGCCGCCCTGGTCCTCCTTGCCGGCTGTACGTCCTCCCCGCAGGAGAAGGCTCCCGTCACGGCGGGGTCGCCGCCGCCGTGGGTCGAGCCGGGCAACTACTCCTTCGTCGTGGACCGCAAGTGCGGCGACGGACCGTCCGACGGCAAGTACCGGGTCACGGTCGCCAACAGCGAGGTCAGCGCGACCGAGCGGGTCGACGGCAGGACCGCCGAGGGCGAGGAGGAGATCGAGGTCCCGACGCTCGGCGGCATGCTCGAGGAGGCGCAGACCGCGATCGACGACGGCGCCGATGCGACGACGAAGTTCGACGCCACCGACGGCCACCCGATCGAGGTCACGATGAACCGTTCCGCGGGTGACGCCGGCGGCGCCGTCTGCTTCGTGATCAGCGAGTACAAGCCGTAGAGAGGTCTAGCCGGGCAGGCGGGGGCCCGCCTCGCGCTGGGCGGCCAGCCACTTCTCGACCTCGTCCGAGCTGCGCGGCAGGCCGGCCGACAGGTTGCGGCAGCCGTCGGCGGTGACCAGCACGTCGTCCTCGATCCGGACGCCGATGCCGCGCAACTCCTCGGGCACCAGGTCGTCCTCGGGCTGGAAGTACAGGCCCGGCTCGACGGTCAGCACGTACCCCTCGCCGAGCGGGCCCTGGCGGTATTTCTCCTTGCGGGCGTACGTGCAGTCGTGCACGTCGATGCCGAGCATGTGGCCGAAGCCGTGCAGCGTCCAGCGGCGGTACACCGTGGACTTCTCATCCATCGCCTCGTCGACGCTCACCGGCAGCAGGCCCAGGTCGTGCAGGCCCTCGGCGAGCACCCGCATGCAGACCAGGTGCACATCCTGGTGCACCACGCCGGGCTTGATGTAGTCCATGCCGGCCTGCTGCGACGCGTACACGATGTCGTAGACCTGCCGCTGCAGCGGCGTGAACGTGCCGGAGAC
>NZ_JBFAZH010000749.1:0-3884 GCF_040681735.1 Actinoplanes sp. NPDC051633
CCCGACGTCGCTGACCCCCACGATCCTCGGCGGTGCGAGCGCCACCCCGACGGTGAACCTCGGGCAGATCGACTTCGCCGACGACGACATCGACGAGAACAACGAGACGGTGCTGGCCACGCTGACCGACCCGGCGCAGGAGGTCACGATCGCGACCGTGTCCGCGACGCAGACCATCACCGACAACGACGCGTCGCCCACCTTCGCGGTCGGCGACTATCCCTTCGCCGAGGGCGACGGCGAGGTCGACATCCCGGTCGACCAGGTCTTCGACCAGAACGTGTCGGCGACCGAGCGCACGATGACGGTGCACTACGCCACGCAGGACGGCACCGCCAAGGAGAACGACGACGACTACGACGGCGTCTCCGGCACGCTCACCTTCACCGGTGGCGGCCCGACCTCCAAGCCCGTCAAGGTGGACATCGAGGACGATCTCATCTTCGAGACCGACGAGACGTTCACCGTCAAGCTCTCCAGCCCGACCCCGGCCGGCGCGGTGATCTCGAAGGACACCGGCACGATGACCGTCCAGGACGACGACAGCGGCCGCAAGCCAACCTTCACCGTCAGCGCCCCGGCGACGGCGGTCAGCGAGACCACCACCACAGCCAACGTGACCATCAACGTGTCGCCGAAGACCACACAGGACATCGACTTCGTGGTGTCCGCGGAGGCCGACCTGGCGACCAGCGGGCAGGCGGGTCCGGGCGGCAGTGACTACACCGTCGGCACGACGGCCAAGGTCCTGGCGGGCACGACGAGCGTCACCGTCCCGGTGACGATCCTCAACGACACCGTGTACGAGGGTGCGGAGACCGCCACCATCAAGATCGCGCTGGCCGGCGGTGAGACCGACGCCGACACCAACTTCCCGGACAAGTCCACCACCTTCTCCATCGCGGACAACGACAACGTGCCCACGGTGAGCCTCAACGCCGTCGGCAACAGGGAGAGCCAGTCGGTCGATGTGACCGGCACGGTCCTCGGTGTCGCGCAGCGCGTCGTCCCGATCACGGTCACCGCCACCGGCTCTCTCAACGGCGCGGGCACCGATGCGGCCGAGCCGGGCGACTTCAGCGCCGCGGGCCTGAACGTCACCGAGATCCCGGCCGGCGACCAGACCGGTGCGGCGGTGCCGCTGGGCTCGATCACGCTGGCGGACGACCGGATCGACGAGAACCCGGAGACGGTCAAGGTCAACCTCACCGTGAACAGCGTGGCGGCGACGCCGGTGTACTTCCTGATCGCGGACGACGCGATGGACATGACGCCGACCATCAGCGTGGCCGACGCCGGAGTCGCCGAGGGCACCCTGAACGCGCAGCTCACCGCTTCGCTCGACTTCACCGCGCCGGGCAACGACGCCGAGGCGACCGAGAAGACGCTGGGCGCGCACTGGGCGACCGCCGACGGCACCGCCAAGGCCGCCGAGCCCGACTACACGGCCTCGAGCGGCAACCTGACCTTCGCCAACCCGGACACGGACAAGACCATCAACGTGCCGATCACCGACGACGGCCTGTACGAGCTGGCCGAGGACTTCTTCGTCAACCTGTCGGCGCCGACCGGCACGACGATCAGCGGAGCCTCGGCGAAGGTGACGATCACCGACAACGATGGCTCGAACAAGCCGACCTTCTCGGTGACCGGATCGGACACCTTCAAGGAGGGGACGGCACCCGGCAAGGTCGAGTACACCGTCACGATGAGCCCGAAGAACACGCAGGACGTGCACTTCACGGTAGAGGTGATCGGCGGCACGGCCACCCAGGACGACTTCGCCACCCCGACCGGCACGCTGACGATCCCGGCCAACGCGACCACCGGCAAGATCGATCTGACGGTCAAGAACGACGTCGTGTACGAGCCCAACGAGACCGTGATCTTGAAGGTGGCTCTAGACCCGGCCGAGATCCACGCCGGCGGCCCGGCGGTCCAGAAGACATTGTCGATCACCGATGACGACCCGAAGCCGACGGTCACGCTGGTCGCGGAGTCCGGTGCCGAGGGTACGGATCTCGTCGCCGCCGCCCGCGTGCACGGGGTGTCGCAGACCGATACGACGTTCGGCCTGTCCTTCACCGGCGACGCGACCGGCGGCAACAACGCGGCTGAGGCCTCCGACTTCGTGGACAACCACGAGGCCGCGATGATCCCGGCCGGCACGGAGGACGGGTCGCTGGTGACCTTCCGTACCTTCCGCCTCAACAACGACACGATCGACGAGCCGGTCGAGACGATCCGGATGGTGGCCACCAACGCCGATGGTGACGTGCCGTCGGACCCGCAGTACTACCGCATCAACGACGATGTGAACGACGTCCCGCCGTCGGTGACCGTCGGCGACCTCACGGTGAATGAGGACGACGGGACGGCGTCCGTACCTGTGACTCTCGCCTTCCCGCCGACCACCGAGACCACCGAGACCGAGCAGGCGGTGACGGTGAACCTGGCGACCGGGGACGACACGGCGGCCAGCCCGTCGGACTACTCGCCGGAGGCAGGCCCGATCAAGTTCGATCCGGGCGTCGACTCGTCGACCTTCGACGTGCCGATCGTCGACGACTCCCGCAACGAGAGCGACGAGACGTTCACCGTGACGGCCACCTCCGTCACACCGGGGAACACCCCGCTCGCGAAGTCGACGGGCGTCGTGACGATCGAGGACAACGACCAGAACGTCAGCCGGCCCGGATTCTCGGTCGCGCCGGTGTCGCAGTTCGAAGGCGCTGCGGCGGGTACGGCGACGTTCACGGTCACGCTGGCCGATGTGGCGGCGGACGACGTCACCTTCACGGTCGGCGCGGCGGACGACACCGCGTCGGATGCCGGCACCGGTCCGGGCAGCAACGACTACGACCCGCCGTCCTCGTCCTCGGTGACCGTCACCCAGGGTGTCAAGACCGGCCAGTTCAGCGTGCCGGTGAACGGCGACGCCGTCTTCGAGGACGAAGAGACGATGGACGTGACCGTCACCCTCGCGGAGGGCGAGCGAGACGCGGTCGGCGGCCCGGCGGCGACGACGCTCACCATCCGCAACGACGACGCGCACCCGACCGTCCGGCTGTCCAACGCCTCCGCCTACGAGGGGGATCAGATCCTGCTCAACGGCACGGTGTCCGGCAGCACGCAGGACACCACCGACGCCGAGGTCACGTTCAGCGGCGGCGAGAGCGCCGAGGTCGACGACTACAGCCTCGACGGGGTGACGCTGGAGGGCGCGATCCCCGCCGGCGCGGTCACCGGCACGCCGGTCAGCCTCGGCGTGCTCGACCTCAGCGACGACACCGTCGACGAGCCGATCGAGACGGTGCAGGCGTTGTCGGGTACGCGGACCACCACGTACCGGATCCTCGACGACCCGGACGACCTGCCGCCGACGGTGTCCATCGGCGACGCGACGATCGGCGAGGACGAGGACTCGGTCGACCTGACCATCAGCCTGAACTTCAGCGGTGACACGACGTACACCGACTACAACGTGGTGGTGCCGTGGTACACGACCGACGGCAACGCACGGGCCGGCTACGACTACGACGCGTCCGAGGGCAACGCCCTCATCCTGGCCGGCACCGACTCCGCGGAGATCAACGTGCCGATCAACAACGACGCACTGTACGAGGGGGACCAGACGTTCGTCGTCGGACTCGACACCCCGCAACCGAGCGCGGTCAAGAACTCGGACGACACCGCCGACGTCACGATCGTGGAGGACGACGAACCGTCGGCGCCGACGCTGACCGCGCCGGTGAGCCGGCCGGGCCAGGGCCTGGTGACCATGACGGGTACGGCCGGCGAGAGCGCCACCGTGGTGCTGTGGGGAGCTCCGGGGAGCTTGGCCTCCGGTAAGTTCGCCATGGTCGCGACCACGCAGGCCAACC
>NZ_JBFAZH010000750.1:0-3878 GCF_040681735.1 Actinoplanes sp. NPDC051633
GTCCACGCCCGGCCCGCTGATCATGGTGGTGCAGTTCGTCGCGTTCCTCGGCGCCTATCACCAACCCGGCACGCTGGACCCGTGGGTGGCCGGCGTCGTGGCGTCGATCCTGACCTGCTGGGTGACCTTCGTGCCGTGCTTCCTGTTCATCCTGCTCGGCGCGCCCTACGTCGAGCGGCTGCGCGGTAACCGATCCCTGTCGGCCGCGCTGACCGGCATCACCGCCGCCGTGGTCGGCGTCATCGCCAACCTCGGCCTGTACTTCGCCATCCACACCCTCTTCGGCGAAAGCCGGACGATCACCACCGGCCCTCTGCACCTGGAGCTGCCGGATCTGACGAGCTTCCGCATCGTCCCGTGGGTCATCGCCGCGGTGGCGGCAGTGCTGATCTTCCGGTTCAAGTGGTCGGTGCTGCGGGTGCTCGGCGTCAGCGCCGCGCTCGGCCTGATCGCCGGGCTGGCCGGGCTGCCGATCACCTGAGCTGCGTACGCTGGCGCGAGCTCCGGCGGACGACGGGCCGGGGTGGTCAGGGGGCGTGGCGACCTGGAGCGCTCGATCATGGACGTGCTCTGGTCGGCGGACGGCCCGATGGCCGGCCGTGCGGTGGTGGAGGCGTTCTGGGACGACGCTCCGGCGTACAGCACCATCGTCACCGCGCTCGACCGGCTGACGCGCAAAGGCGTCGTGATCCGTGAGATGCAGGGCCGGGTCGGTGTCTATCGGGCGGCGGCCGATTCTCGGCTATGTCGGTGCGATGGCGCTGCACGCCGTCGCCATCAGCCTGACCGCACCGGCGCGCGTATCGGTCACCATCGGTGCGGCTCTACGGCCGTCGCCCGAAGCGGCGCGTCATGTCGCGGCCGGCGCCTTTGGGCGACCGTCGGTGGCGTCGCCGTGCACCTTGGATGTGTCGCCGCGAGAGGTGTCGCGGCCGGGCGCTTCCCGCTCGGGAACATCTACGAGTTCGTCATCAGCGCGCGCCGGCCGGCGCAGTGACGTGGCTGGTCCTGTTGCTGTCCAAGCGCGAGCGGGACGTGGGTTGTTCGTCACGCTGGCACTCGCGATCATGCTGGGCGTGGCCGGGACCCGGCTGCACACCCGGGTCGCCCCGCTCGTCCCGGCGCTCGACTCACCATCGGCCGCCACCGCCTCCGGCCTGTTCCTGATCGGCTTCGTCACCGCGGTGCTCTACCTGCTCAGGTTGCGGCACGACACCGCCGGCGGCACGACGGCCACGGTGATCGACCGGCTGCCTGTCGCGGACCGGCTCGACCGGCTCACCCAGCGGCTGCACATCGTCGCGTTCCCCATCTGGACCTTCGCGGTCGGCACGGGCGCGATCTGGGCGGAGGCGGCGTGGGGTCGCTACTGGGCCTGGGACCCCCAGGAGACGTGGGCGTTCATCAGCTGGATGGTGTACGCCGCCTACCTGCACGCCCGGAACACCGGCGGCTGGCGCGGACGCAACGCCGCGATGGTCGTGCTGCTCGGCTGGGTGACCATGATGATCAACCTGTTCGCGGTCAACATCCTCGCTCGCGGCCCGCATTCGTACGCCGGGTGGTGATCGATAACATGTGCTTGTGTACGCACCTGATGACGTCGTGGACGCCGCCGTGGTTGCGCTCGGCATGCTCGCCGACGCCACCCGGCTGCGGCTCATGGCCGAGTTGCTCGACGGCGAACGGGATGTCACAGCTCTGACGTCGGCCGTGGGCGCTGCCCGGCCGGCGGTGTCGCAGCATTTGGCGAAGCTGCGGTTGTCCGGCCTGGTGGTGGTGCGCCGGGAGGGGCGGCGATCGGTGTACGCAGTCGGCGACGAGCACGTGCGACGGCTGGTGACCGAGGCCCTGCAGGCGGCAGAACACATGGTGCCCGGGCGCCCGGCGCACCACGCATCGCGAGTCCGTCCTACTTCATAGAGGTTGGCTGCTGCACGTGGCTGGCACCTGCAGCGTTGTCGCGTGCGTACATGAGCACATATCATGGTGGGGTGAGCGAGCACGGCAGGTGGCACCGATTGCGGCATGTCGTCACGCCGCATTCGCACGACAGTGCCGACAAGGTCGACTCGGCGATGGAGTCGTCCCGCGAAGGGCTACGGGCGCTGTGGATCTCGCTGCTGGGCCTGGGCGTGACGGCGATCCTGCAGGCCGTCATCGTGGTGTTCTCGGGGTCGGTGGCGCTGCTGGGCGACACCCTGCACAACGTCGCCGACGCGTTGACCGCGGTGCCGCTGGGGATCGCATTCCTGCTCGGGCGGCGGGCGGCCACCCGGGCGTACACCTATGGTTTCGGCCGGGCCGAAGACCTGGCCGGCGTCATCATCGTGCTGGTGATTCTCGGCTCGGCGGTGCTGGCCGGCTGGACCGCCGTGGAGCGGCTGGTGAATCCGGCGCCGATGACGCACATTCCGTGGGTGTTCGCCGCCGGGGTCATCGGCTTCGTCGGCAACGAGGTGGTGGCCCGCTATCGGATCGTCATCGGGCGCCGGATCGGGTCGGCGGCGCTGGTGGCGGACGGGCTGCACGCCCGCACGGATGGCTTCGCCTCGCTGGCCGTGGTGCTCGCCGCGGCGGGCGCCTGGCTCGGCTGGTCCTGGGCCGACCCGGTGGTGGGGCTGGCGATCACGACGGCGATCGTGGTGGTGCTGAAGGACGCGGCCCGGGAGGTCTATCACCGGCTGATGGACCGGGTCGATCCGGATCTGGTCGACCGGGCGGAACGGGAGCTGCGCCGTCTGGACGGCGTCCGTGACGTGTCGGGGCTGCGGCTGCGGTGGATCGGGCACCGCCTGCACGCCGAAACGTCCATCGTGGTCGACGCCGAGTTGAGCCTGGTCGCCGCGCACGAGATCGCGGCCGACGCCGAGCATCAGCTGACCCACCACGTCCCGCGGCTGTCCGGTGTGACCGTGCACGTCGACCCCGCAGGCCTTGCGGGCGACGACCGGCACGTGACGCTGTCCCACAAGCTTCGTGGGGTGGCCGAGCCGGTCGATTAGTCGGGTGCTGGAGCATTGTGGATGGTCACGGTGCCGGCATTGCCGTCGACGGTCACGAGCTGTCCCGGCCGCAGGCGTGTGGTGGCGTCGCCGGTGCCGACCACGGCCGGGATGCCGAACTCACGGGCGACGAGGGAGGCGTGGGCGGCAAGGGTGCCGCCGTCGGTGACGATGGCGGCCGCTCGGGCGAACAGTGGTGTCCACGCCGGTGCGGTTGCCTTGGCGACCAGGACATCCCCATGGCGGAATCCCGGAAAGTCCTGCGGGCCGCCCACGATGCGGACCGCTCCGGTGGCGCGGCCGGCTGACGCGGGATGGCCGACGATCACACCTTCGCCGATCTCGCCCGGTCCCCGCGCTCGCTGCACGGCACGTTCGATCACGTCACCGATCAGCCGAACCGGCCGTCCCAACGTCAGCGGCGCGGCGAGAGCACGCCGGCGCAGCCACTGCTCGCGGCGCTCGGCCGCGGTGCCGCCGAGGAAATCGACGTGGCCGGCCAGGTGCCGGGTGACTTCGTCGCGGCTGCAGAAGAACACGTCGTCGGCTCCGCTGATGCTGCCGGCCGCGGCCAGGTGGCCGCCGAGACGCCGGACGCAGGTGCGCAGCACCGGCCATGCCAGAGTGAAGTCGCGGGCCTGCTCCTCGCGGATCACCGCGTAGCGCTGGTTGACCCGCAGCAGCTCCTCGAATGCGATGAGGAGCCGACGCCGGCCGGAGAGGGCGGCTCGGCAGGCCCTTTCGGCAGCGGCTCGCTGGTCGGCGAGCCGGGCGAGCCGAGGGCCTTCTACGGGCTCGATGGTCGCCGTTCCCGGCAGCTCCGCGCCGACGGGATGAAACCAGTCGGCGCTCTGCACGGCGTGCGGTGCGTAC
>NZ_JBFAZH010000751.1:0-3877 GCF_040681735.1 Actinoplanes sp. NPDC051633
CCGCGCCAGCCCCGCACCGCGCCGCCCACGACCAGCGCGTCCTTCTCCAAGATCTTCTCGGGCCGTGTGGGGTCGTCCTCGCCCCGGGGCCGGACGGCCAGTCCGGGCGCGAAGGGCCCGGCCGGCGGCAGCTGCACGCCGGCGATCTCGCGATACAGCCGATCGGGAACCTGGATCAGGATGCCGGCGCCATCGCCGGTGTTGTACTCGGCGCCGCGGGCGCCCCGATGGTCGAGCCGGATCAGCGCCGACAGGCCCTTGGCGACGACGTCATGGCAACGGCGTCCATGCAGGTCGGCCACGAAGGCCACCCCGCAGGCGTCTCGCTCCTGCGAAGGGTCGTAAAGCCCCTGGGGGTGCGGAACAGCCACCGGGCCTCCAGTCGTCACACATTTCGGTTCAAGGTCGGGACGACGTCGGCCCTGCAAAGTCTCTAGATACTACGTTAGGTGCACCGGATCTCCACCAGGTGCGTCTGGATCACACTTCGCCATGCGTGTCGGGCGTCGGGAGACCCGTCACCGCGACCCCCGTGGCCGGACTGAACGGCATGCGCGATCCGTGATTGGGTAGTCTCGCGCGGTGGCGCAACCTGAAACCGACGTCTTTGCTCGGCTCGAACGCTTCTACGACGCCGTACCCCGTGATGCCACCGTCACGGAGGACATCGGGGAATTCGTCCTTTTCGTCCGCCAGGGACCGGGGTGGCCCTACTACGCCCGCCCCCGGCTGGGAGCGGACACGCCGTCTGCCGCAGATATTACTGCGGTCCGCCGCCGGCAACGAGACCTCGGCGCGCCGGAGGCCTTCGAGTGGGTGCACGAAACCACGCCTGACCTGCTGGCCGTCGCCCGATCCGCCGGCCTCGAGGTGTTGCTCGCGCCGCTGATGGTGCTGGAACGGGCGGCGCTGGTGCCGGACCTGCCGCTGCCGAACGCGACGATCCGCTTCCTCGACCCGTCGAGTTCGCGGTTCGCCACCGACCTGATGGCCACCCGGGCGGTCGGGCAGCTCGGCTTCGGCGCGCCGGCCAACGCGGCCGTGCCGGTCGGGGTGCGGGCCGCGGAGCCGGCCGGGCCGCGCGAGCGCGACTCGCTGCCGCCGCTGTCCCCGGAGCTCGTCGAGGAGCAGCGCAGCCGGTATGCCAGCGGCCGGTTCACCGGCGCGGTGGTCGAGTCACCCACCGAGGGCGTGCTGGCCAGCGGCTTGACGCAGCGGGTGGGCGACGTGGCGGAGATCGCCGGCGTCGCGACCCTGCCGTCGGCCCGCCGGCGGGGGTACGCGTCACAGCTCACCGCAAGCCTGGCCCGGCACGCGCTGCAGAACGGCGTCGACCTGGTCTTCCTCTCCGCGGGTGACGACGACGTGGCCCGTCTCTACTCCAAGGTCGGCTTCCGCCGCATCGGCACGGCCTGCATCGCCGAGCCGGCCCCGTCGGAGATCTGACGCCGCACCCCAGCATGTTTCCACCGTAACGGGCTTCACCGGTTGCGGTCGCCGGTGATCGATGCGATGTTCCCAGTATGGGCTTGATTGGTGGTAACAAGGTCGGGCGTACGTTCGGCTCGCTCGCCGGCTCGGTGATCCTGCTCGGCATCGCCGACTCGATGGCCGGCTCGTACCTCGTGCTGTTCGCCTCCGACCGGGCCGCGCTGAGCCCGGTGCAGATCGGACTGTTCATCGCCGCCCCGGCGGCCGGCGGCATCGTCGTCAGCGCCCTGGCCGGCCGCCGCTTCGACCGGGCCCCGACGAAAGGCTTCGCGATCGCGGCCGCCGCGCTCGGCGGCCTCGGGTTCGCGCTGCTGACCACCACCACGTCCTTCCCGGTGCTGATCCTGATCGCGATCACCCTCGTCGCCGCCGGTCAGGCCGCCTTCCCACAGCTGTTCGCCCTGGCCCGCGTGGTGCTGGGCAACGGGCGTGCCGGGGTTCGCTCGGCGCCGCTGCTGCGCTCGGGCTGGTCGCTGGCGTGGGCGCTGGGTCCGCTGGCCGGCGCCGCGCTGCTGCCACGCATCGGCTTCACCGGCCTGCTCTGGGCGGCCGCCGCGACCCTGCTCGTGGCGGCCCTGTGCGCCGCCACCGTGCCGGCCGCGCCGCCGCCGACACCCACCGACGGCGAACACCACGCGACCCGGCGGGCGCCGCGTGCCCTCGCGGTCAGCGCGGTGCTGTTCTTCCTGGCGATGTTCGCCGGCTCGGTGGCACTCCCGCTCTACGTCACACGAGGCCTGGACCGTCCCGACTCGGCGGTCGGCCTGCTCTACAGCGCCTGCGCGGCGGTGGAGGTCCTGGCGGCGCTCGGGCTGGCGGCGCTGCCGCAGCGGGTGAGCCAGCGCCTGCTGCTCACCGGGTCGATGGCCGCCCTCGCCGGGTACTTCGTCATCACCCTCTTCGCCCAGGGCATGGCCCTGCTCGTGGTCGGGCAGGTCGCCCGCGGCGTCGCCATCGCCGTCTTCGGCGCGGCCGGCATCCGGTATTTCCAGGACCTCATGAGCCCCGCCACCGGTCGTGCCACCACCCTGTTCGCCAACTGCTCCACGGCCGGATCGCTGCTGGCCGGAGTGCTCGCCGGGCTGTCGGTGCAGCACTGGGGATACACCGTGACGCTGCTACTCTGCGGCGTCGCCGCCCTGGCCGGCGCCGTGACGTTCTGGCTGGCGTCGGCAACCGCTCCTCCGGACGGGACCGCGTCAGTCGGGCGGGTTCCAGTCGGCGGCCAGGCCGTGAGCGTGGCCCAGCAGGCGCGGGCGGAGCTGGTTCAGGGCCGCGTCCCGGGCGCGGAGGGCCAGCCGGCCACGAGCCTGCACCACCGCGGACATCCGGCGGGTCTGCCGCACGACGGTGGTGGTGCGGGGACGCCGCGCCCGGCTGTAGGCGTCGATCGCCGCGTGCAGCTCCGGCCCGGGCGCGACGTCAGCGGTCAATGAACGCAGCGTCGCCGCGTCCTCGAACGCCAGGCACGCACCCTGACCGAGATGGTGCGGCATGGCATGGGCCGCGTCGCCGAGCAGCACCACACCGCCCGGGCCGGAGCCGAAACCGTACGCGCGGGGCAGCGGCCGCAGCTCGCGCACCTCCTGCGGCACCAGGTCCTCCGGCTCGGTCGCAGCGAGCAGCTCACTGACCGGCGCGTGCCAGCCGGCGAACCAGCGGCGCAACAGCGCGAGCTGAGTGGCCGGCGACTCGGGACGTGCCGCGCCCGCCGCGGTCGCCACCCAGTAGACGCCGCCGCGCCGGCTCAGCGGGATCGACACGAACCGGTACCCGGCGCCGAGCGTCTCGCCTCCGGCCGCCTGCTCACCGGTCAGCGCCGGCGTCCGCCAGCCGGGGATCACCGCCTGCCAGGCCGCGAAACCGGACCCGACCGCCGCCGCCTCGGGGGCCAGCGCGCGCCGGACCGGGCTGTCGATGCCGTCCGCGGCGACCACCAGATCGGCCTCGTGCTCGGTGCGGCCGTCGACCACCGCGGGCCGCCGGCCGGAACCGACCCGGACGCCGCTGACGGCCACGCCGGTGCGGATCTCCACCCGGTCGCCGAGCCCGGCGACCAGCGCGTCGTACAGGTCCTCGAGGTGCACCACGGCGGGGGCGTGGCAGGCGCCGGCCCGGGTCCGCGGCGGCACCAGCCACTGGCCGTCGGGCCGCCGGACGCCGCCGTCGGGCAGCGGCGAGGCGATCGCCGACCAGCCGCCCTCCGGGTTCAGCGACTCCAGCGCCCGCAACCCGTTGGGCCACAGCACCATTGCGGTCGGCGGCGCCGCGACCCGCTCGCCGCGCTCCAGAAGCATGACCCGCCAGCCCGCGCGGGCGAGAGCGCCGGCGGCAGCAAGGCCGGCCATGCCCGCACCCACCACGACGGCTGTGCGCACGTCACTCG
>NZ_JBFAZH010000752.1:0-3865 GCF_040681735.1 Actinoplanes sp. NPDC051633
GGCCGTCGTCCCCCATGGACGTGGATTTCGGGGTTTCGGTCACCCGGATCCTGGTGGCTGCTTCGGAGGCTGCTTCTTCCGGGCGGGTCGTTGCGGTGTCGTCGGACTGAGGTTGCGCTTACAAAACCGTCAAGCATGGCCCGTCGGTGGATCTGTCGTTTCTGTCGTGAGGGCGCTTGCTCCTTCAGTGTCGTTGCGGTCAGGTCAAGAGCTGGCACCGGCGGCGGGGGGTCGCCAGGCGCGGGGCTGCGGCAGGCGTCCCGTGCGAGCCGTTGTTGGGCCGTGTGAGGTCAACCCCGGGGCACTGCGACGGCTTCTTGAGAATGGGCGCGGCCGAACTCGCTGCGTGCGGCCAGGCGTCGGTCCGGCGCGTGTGACGTTCTTCCGCTGCGGCCTTCTGCGGCTCGGCGTGGGTGCCGCAGGTCGGGCACGGGAAGAAGTGGTAGCTCACCACCCTTTCAGGCGGCCGCCCGGGTGGCTGGGCTACCACTTTTGCTCGCGGTGGGGACGAATCGCCTGCAGTGGTAGCTCATGCGCCTTTGGCGCGGGTGGATGCGTGGCTGGGCTACCACTTCTGGTTGCGGTGCGGACAAATCGCCCGCAGTGGTAGCGCACGCGCCTTTGGCGGGGCTGGATGGGCGGCTGGGCTACCACTTTTGCCTGCGGTGCGGACAGATCACCCGTAGTGGTAGCGCACGCGCCTTTCCCTTGGGCTGAAAGCCCGTTGCGCTACCACTGCCCGAAGCACACACCGCCGCACCCGAGCCTGAGTCGCAGAAGATGGCGTGCGGAAGAACGTCACACGCGCCCGACCACCGCCTGGCCGCACGCAGCGAGTTCGGCCGCAACCCCTCCCAAGGAGCCGTCGCAGTGCCCCGGGGTTGACCTGACGACGCCCAACGACGGCTTGTACGGGAGTCACTCACCGCATCTCGCGCCTGGCTCCTCCCCGTCGCCGGTGCCAGCTTTTGACTTGACCGCAACGACATGGGAGACCCGCAGGCGCCCTTACGGCGGAGACGACAGCTCCCAGCGACGGGCCTTGCTCTACGGTTCTTAAGCGCAGTCCCCCGACCATCCGCCGGGCCGAGTGCACCGAATACCAAGCGTGAGCCCCAGGCGAAAGGCCCCGACCCGATGACCGAGCGCGCCCGCGACCACCTCTCGGCCGTGCCCGAGCCGCCGCCCGACCCCGGCACCCTCCTCGGCGAGGTCGCCAAGGGTGACGACGAGGCGTTCGCCAAGCTGTACGACCTGGTGGCCCCGCGCGTCTACGGCCTCATTCGCCGCGTGCTGCGCGACCCCGCCCAGGCGGAAGAGGTGGCCCAGGAGGTGCTGGTCGAGGTCTGGCGGACGGCCGTCCGGTTCGACGGCGCGCGTGGATCGGCCACCTCGTGGATCTTCACGATCGCGCACCGGCGGGCCGTGGATCGGGTGCGGTCGGAGCAGTCGGCGGCCGCCCGGGTCATGAAGGTCGGGGTCGCCTCCGTGGAGATCCCGCACGACGACGTGGTCGACGAGGTCGCCGGGCGGCTCGAGCGTCAGCAGGTGCGCCGGTGTCTCGACGATCTCACCGGACTGCAGCGTGAGGCCGTGACGTTGGCCTACTACCAGGGGCATTCGTACCGGGAGGTGGCCGAGCTGCTCTCGACGCCGCTGCCGACGATCAAGACGCGGATGCGTGACGGGCTGATCCGGCTTCGCGACTGTCTCGGTGTGGAGGTGCCGGCATGACCACCACGGACATTCACGCGCTGGTCGGCGCGTACGCGCTCGATGCCGTCGACGATGTGGAGCGGGCCGCGTTCGAGCGGCATGTCGGCGAGTGTGAGAGCTGTCGCGTCGAGCTGGACGAGCTGCGGGAGACCTCGGCGCGGCTGGCCGACAGCACCTGGTCGGTGCCGCCACCCCGGATGCGGGGCGAGGTGATGGCCGCGATCGGCCGTACCCGGCAGCTGGCACCCGTTTCGCCGGCGCCGGTGCGGGCCGAGCGGGCGCCGGGACGTTACCGGCGCCGGCTGGTGGCCGCGGCCGCCGCGGTGGTGCTGGCCGGTGGGGCGAGTGCGACCGTCTATCAGGTGCAGGAGCAGCGGGTCCGCGATCAGCGCACGATCGCCGCGGAGGCCGCGCGGCAGCAGGCCCGCACCGGGCAGATCCTCGCGGCTCCCGACCTGGTCGTCCGGACCGCGCCGGTCATCGGGGGCGGGAAGGTGACCGTGGCGTCGTCGGCGGCGAACAACGCGGGTGTGGTGCTGCTCGGGGCCGACGCGCCGCCGGCCGGCGGCAAGGTCTTTCAGTTGTGGACGATCCGCGGGACCACCCCGAAGTCCGAAAAGGTCCTGGCCGTGGGCCAGACCAACGTCGTGCAGATCGTCGACGGGCTGCCGGGCTCCGACATGGTCGGGGTGACCGCGGAGCCGGCCGGTGGGTCTCCGGCGCCGACCCTGCCGCTCGTTTCGCAGGTGCCCCTGACCTGAGTCGGATTTCTTTGTCAATCGGCCAAGCCGGTCGGCGCGCAGCCCCGAATCAGTAGTGACACATCATTACAAAAAGGGGAAAAGCAATGCGCCTGACAAAGATCTCCGCCCTGGCGGCGGCCGCCTTCTTCACCGTCTCGATCTCGGCCTGCGGCAGCGACAGCTCCGGCTCGGGTGGCGGTGGAGAAGCGGCCGCGCCGATGACCAGCAGCGCGGCGCCAAGCATGTCGACCGCGATGATGAACTTCGGGCCGGGGTGTGCGGCCGTGCCGACCGATGACAGCAACCCGGGCAGCTTCGCCGCGATGGCCCAGGTGCCGGTCGCCACCGCCGCGTCGGGCAACCCGCTGCTCTCCACCCTGGTCACCGCGGTCAAGCAGGCCGGCCTGGTCGACTCGCTGAACACCGCGCCCGAGCTGACCGTCTTCGCGCCGACCAACGACGCGTTCGGCAAGATCCCGGCCGCGGACCTCAAGGCGGTGCTGGCCGACAAGAAGGTGCTGACCAGCATCCTGACCTACCACGTGGTGGCCGGGAAGCTGTCGCCGTCCGAGCTGGCCGGCACCCACAAGACGCTGCAGGGCGACTCGATCACCGTCGCGGGCAGCGGCGAGGACTTCAAGGTCAACGGCATGTCGACCGTGGTCTGCGGCAACGTCCAGACGGCGAACGCGAACGTCTACATCGTGGACAGCGTTCTGATGCCGAAGAGCTGACGTCATGCGCCGAGTGATTGCGCCGGCTCTGCTCGGAGTGCTGTCGGCGGCGTGCGGGGTTGCGGTGGGCGAGTTGCTCGCCGCCGCGACCCGGCCGCCGGCCGGGCCGTTGGTCGCGGTGGGCGGGGCGATCGTCGACGCGACGCCGACCCCGGTCAAGGAGTTCGCGGTACGGGAGCTCGGCACCTACGACAAGCCGGTGCTGCTCGGGTCGATCGGGCTGGCGCTGGCGATCTTCACCGCCGTTGTCGGCGTGCTGTCGGTGCGCCGGCGGTGGGTGGCGGTCGCCGGTGGTGTGCTCTTCGGGCTGGCGGGTGCGGCGGCGGCGCTGTCCCGGCCTGCGGCGATCGCCGTCGACGCGGTCCCGTCGCTGGTCGCCGCGTCCGTCGCGGGCGCCGTGCTGGTGCTGACGATCACCCGGGTGACGACTCCCCGGACGGCGGTGACCGCGGCGGCGCCGGGAAAGCCTGTGCACGTACTCGTGGATCGTCGTGCGTTTCTGCACGCCGCCTCACTGGTCGCCGGCGGGGTGGTGGTGTCGGGTGGCGCGGCGGCGCTGGTGCGGCGGAGGCGCGGCGGGGCGGTCGCCGCGTCGCGCGAGGCGATCATGTTGCCGGCCGCGGCGGACCCGGCCGAGCCGCTGCCCCGCGGCGTCGGACCCGGCTTCGTCAC
>NZ_JBFAZH010000753.1:0-3858 GCF_040681735.1 Actinoplanes sp. NPDC051633
TGGGTCACTCTGACGGCTCGGTCCAGGCGCGCTACGCGCACGCGACGGCTGACATGGTGCGACGGCTGCTCGACGGGCTGACGGCGGTGTGGGAGAGCGCGCTGGAAGCCCGGCTGCAGCTCTCGCCAGGCTCATCGGTAGCGGTCCTGAACGGTCTGCTCAGGGAGAAGATCATCTCCCAGGATTCTCCCAAGGACGACCGGGAGACGGAAAAGGCCGGTCCGCGTCTCCGCGACACCGGCCCTGACCTGCTGTTCCACGGTCGGGCTGACAGGATTTGAACCTGCGACCCCTTGACCCCCAGTCAAGTGCGCTACCAAGCTGCGCTACAGCCCGCCGCCGCGCCAACCCTCGGCGCGGCAACCTCATCACCCTACCAAAGCCCTACCCGTGAGCCTTGCCGCGACCCCCCGGCCCCAGCTTCTTCCTCGGCCGCACCGAGATCTCCACCGGAGACCCCTCGAACCCGAATTCTTCCCGCAACTTTCGCTCCACGAAGCGGATGTACCCGGTATCCAACGGCCCGGTGGTGAACAGCACGAACTTGGGCGGCGCCACCCCCGCCTGCGTCGCGAACAGCACCCGCGGCGCCCGCCCGCCCCGCACCGGGTGCGGTGTGGCCTGCGTAAGGGCAGTAAGCCAGGTGTTCAACGCGCCGGTCGGCACCCGCTGCTCCCACGAGGCCAGCGCCCGGCGCAGGGCCGGCGCCAGCTTGTCGACGGCGCGGCCCGTCTTGGCCGAGATGTTCACCCGGATCGCCCACGGGATCCGCTTGAGGTCTCGGTCGATCTCCTTCTCGAGGTAGAACCGCCGGTCGTCGTCGACCAGATCCCACTTGTTGAAGGCGATCACCAGCGCCCGGCCGGCCTCGACGACCGAGGTCAGCACCCGCTGGTCCTGCTCGCTGATCGTTTCCGAGGCGTCCAGCAGCACCACGGCGACCTCGGCCGACTCCACCGCCCCGGCCGTGCGCAACGACGCGTAGTACTCGGTGCCGGCCGCCGTCGAGACCCGCTTGCGCAGGCCCGCCGTGTCGACGAACTGCCACAACTCGCCGTCGAGCGAGACCAGGGAGTCGACCGGGTCGACCGTGGTGCCGGCGGCGGAGTCGACGACCGCCCGCTCCTCGCGGGACAGCTTGTTCAGCAGGCTGCTCTTGCCGACGTTCGGCCGGCCGACGAGCGCGACCCGGCGCGGACCGCGCGGACCGGATTCGATGATCGGCGGCGCTGTCGGGAGTGCCTCGAGAATGGCGTCGAGCAGGTCGCCGGAACCGCGGCCGTGCAGGGCGGAAACCGCGTACGGCTCGCCCAGGCCGAGTGACCACAACGACGTCGCCTCGAGCTCGAGGTTTTGATTGTCCGCCTTGTTGGCGACCAGGATCACCGGCTTGTTGCTGCGTCGCAGCATGCGCACCGCGGCCTCGTCGTCGTCGATCGCGCCGATGGTCGTGTCCACCACGAACAGCACGACGTCGGCGGTCTGGATCGCGATTTCGGCCTGATTGGCGATCGCCAGGGCGCGGTCCCGCGCGTCCGGTTCCCACCCGCCGGTGTCCACGACGGTGAAACGGCGCCCATTCCAGTTGGCGTCGTAGGGGACCCGGTCGCGCGTCACTCCCGGCGTGTCCTCGACGACCGCTTGGCGGCGGCCGATGATGCGGTTCACCAGCGTCGACTTGCCCACATTGGGACGGCCGACGACCGCCACCACGGGAGCCGCGACAGAAACCTCAACGTCGGTCACCGAGTCACCTTGCTGTTCAGGAGGTCCAGCAAATGCGCCACAACCTCGTCGATTCCCATTCCGGTCGTGTCCACTTCGATGGCGTCGTCGGTGCGGCGCAACGGATCCGCCGTACGACTGGAATCGATTTTGTCCCGCCGCTCCAAATCGGCCTGCGTGGCGGCCACATCGGTCGCGTCCTCGAGGCTGCGCCGCTGCGCCCGCGCGGCGGCGGAAGCGGTCAGATAAACCTTCAGATCGGCGTCCGGCGCGACCACCGAAGAAATGTCACGTCCCTCGACCACGATTCGCGAATGCGCCCCGATGATCTCCCGCTGCAGCGCCACCAGGTGCCGCCGGACGGCCGGGACGGCCGCCACCGCGGAAACGGCGCCGGTCACCTCGGGCCCCCGGATAGCCGCGTCGACATCCACGGCATTGGCCCGGAAATGCGGCGCCACCGGATCGGTCCCGACCGTCAAATCGGTCTCCAGAGCGATCTTCGTCACCGCATCGGGATCCGCGAGATCGACACCGGCCTGCAGCACAGCCCACGTCACCGACCGATACATCGCGCCGGTGTCGAGATACACCCCGTCCAACGCGGTAGCGAGACGCCGGGAAACGGTGGATTTGCCCGACCCCGATGGCCCATCAACGGCCACCACACACCGCTCCGGCCGCAAAACCTCACCCACGCGCGTCTCCCATGCGTCATCCAGCCCAACCCACCCATTGTGCCCGCCGCGCAGGTGACACCCAAATCAAGACCTTGACGGGTACGAACACAACACGGTCCCGCCGCTCAGCCGGCCACCGTCGTGGCCGAGCCGGCCACGCCGCCGCCGGCCCGTCACGGGGACAACGACAAACCCGCTGGGACGGCTCTCGCATGATCGGTCGACGCACATGACCGAAAACGGTCAGCAAGACACGAACGGGTGATCGACCGCGGGACCACACCCGTCCACCCTGGACCGGTGACGAACCCGGCATGGCAACAGCCCACCGCCCCGCAGCCGCCAGTGCGCCGTACCCCGTGGAAGAAGATCGGCATCGGGGTCGCCTCCCTGCTCTTCCTGTGCTGCGGCGGCACCGTCGCCATCGGTTTGTCCACCGATGACCCGAGCGACACGAACGCGACCGGTGACACGGCCACCGCGGCGCCCTTCGCGGCCCCGGCGCGGACCGCGGAAACCACCATCCCAGCGCCGACCGCGCCCTCGCCGACCCAGAAGACGACGCCGACACAGACGGCGGTCGAGAAGGCCGCGGCTCCCTCCCCGTCGAAGACCACCGCCCGGCCGAAGCGCACGACTCCCCCAACCAGGCCGACGACCACCCGCCCCAAGCCCGAGCCCACCAACACCCGGACCGCCTCGTCGCAGAGCGGGGTTCGCCCCGGTGCATTCTGCTCACCGGAAGGCGCCCGCGGCACCACGAGCAAGGGCACCCGGATGCGGTGCACGGCGAAGGCCGGCGAAGATCGCGCGCGCTGGCGCAAGGCGTAGAGCGGCGCCAGCGCCATCCCGGCCGCGGCCGGCGACACCGTCTCCGGGGCCGGGTCGTTCGCACCGGACCACGGCCTCGAGCACCGATGTCAGGTGTCACGTTGCCGCGACCGAACCCGTCGGGATAGGACCCAGCGCTGGATGCCCGCGGCTCAGGAGAAGGACAGCCCGGTGACGTGCGGCAGCCAGTAGCCGACGTACGCGCCCGCCGTCACCTGATATGAGGTCCGGGCGTTGACGATCGCGCTCGCCCCCAGCGGCGCACTCGACGCCGTCCTGAAGGTGAGCGTCTTGGTCGCCGTCAAGGTGCCCTTCGCGTCGTAGGCGTATCCGGTGTAGGTGCCGGGTCGCACATTGAGCCGCAGGTTCGGGGAGTACCTCTGCTCCTGCACCTTGCCCAGCAAAACTCGGCTGCTGAACGTTTCCGGAACCAGGTATCCGGCGAACGCGCCATTGGTGATCCGGTAGTAGTAGTTCCTGCCGACGACCCGAATGCGCTGATCGGCATGCGCGCCGGAGCTGGACGTCAGGGTGATGCTCTTCTGCGCCGTGATGCCACCGGTCGAGTTGAACTTGTAGCCGGTGTGGCTGCCGGCCTGGAACCGGACCGTGCCGTTCACGG
>NZ_JBFAZH010000754.1:0-3853 GCF_040681735.1 Actinoplanes sp. NPDC051633
GGGTGACGTGGCGGGCGAGGTGGCCGGCTGGGGTGCCGTGACCGGGTCAGTGGTGGGCCGGGGTGGTGCGGTGGCGGTGAAGACGAGCTTGGACAGGCCGAGGAAGGCCAGCGCCGGGAGGGCGGAGACCACCCAGCCGGACAGGCCGGGCTTGGCGACGGCGAGCTGCGCGGTCAGCGAGAACAGCACGGCGCCGACGAGCAGGACCATCGGGTAGCGCACCGACGTGTGCGGGTTGCGGCGTCGGCGGCGGCCGATCTCGATGATGGATGCGGTAGGGATCAGTTCACTGATGACGGCGTTGGCCCAGCCGAACCAGGCCGGGGTGCCGTTCGGGCTGTTGTCGATCGTCCAGTCTTTGACGTGGTGGAACGAGGCGGCTCCGGCCATCAGGCCGACGAACAGGACGATGAGGACCAGGACGCCGACTTGCAGGGTGTCGGCGGTGGATCGCTTACGTGGCTCGGGTTTCGTGGCAGGTATGGGTGTGGTGGCGGTCATGGGGTGTCCTCCGGGCCTAGGGTGGACAGGGCGATGACGCCGTGGCAGCCGAGGCAGAAGACCGGCGCGAGGCGCAGGACGGCCAGGTCAGCGGCGAGTTCGAGTGGGGTGTTGTAGTTGGCCGGGTAGACGGCGATGCCGTCGCAATGCGGGCAGGGCTGGGTGCATTCAGGGCAGCGTTCGAACAGTTCGCCGATGGCGTCGTCGCGTCCGGCGGGCATGTTGGTGTCGATGCAGAACGGGCAGTCGATGGTCGAGGTGCTCATCGGGGACCTCCGGGGGTTGCCCATCGGCGGGTGGTGGGATGAGTTGGCAGGCCGAGGGCGCGGCGAACGTCTGCGATCTTGTAGACGCTGCGGTCGAGACGCATTGAGATCTCGGTGTCGGGCAGGTGTTGGCGCCACAGGCTGGCGACAGCGGTTTCGAGTGCGCGGCGTTCGGCGGCGGCCGCTGCCCGGCGCTGAACCGCGGATTCGGGGTGATCGGCTGGTAGGAGTGCGCGGAGTCGGTCGACGTTGCACCGCAGACGCGCGGCGATCGTGGACATACTCAGGTTTCGCCGCAGTCCAGTAAGGACGGTCTCGATCCGTTCGGCGCGAGGCATACGGGCGAACAGGCGCGGTTCATCGGTGAGCGCGCGGTCGATGGCGATGTGGTCGAACGGGTAGTCGTCGGGAAGTTCGCACAGGCAGGCGGGGCAAAGGGTGGGTGTGTTCACGGGGTGCCTCCGCAGTCGAGGCAGGCGCCGGTGCGACGCGGGATGTAGTAGGGCTTCACAGCTCGGCAGGCGGGGCAGGTGCGGCGCGCGGTGAGCGCCTTGTCGAGCGCCGCGAGCTGCGCGGCGGTGGCGACGCGCTTGGGTTGCGCGAGATCGATGCGGTATAGGTAGGCGACGCGCTTTCCTTTGCGCCACATCAGTTGCGCCGCAACGTCTTGACCGCCGGGGCGCAGGTTCCGGGCGCGGAGTTGGCGGACGGTGGCCAGCCCGGTCGGGGCCATCTTGAACGGGTAGGTGGGGATGCCGTACCGCTCGCCGGTGGGGTCGTAGAACACCATCGGGTCCTCCTGGTCGGAGTCGTCGGTGGCCGGCTGGGCGTCCGCCTGATCGCCGTGGGTGCAGGGCTGGCCGAACGCGGGGTGGTCGTAGCTGTCGCGGTCGACGTCTTCGGGCAGGAAGGCGGCGTTGCAGTCAGCGCAGACGATCGGGCCGCCCTCTTGGAAGACGGTCACAGAGAGGCGGATCTTGCGGGGGCATTCGCACTCGCAGGAGACGCCGTTGTTGTTGTTCGTGCGTTGCTGGCCCTCGGTCAGTTCCGGGTGCCGGTACGCGCGCAGCGCGGTGCCGAGGGCGGTGATGGTGGCCGCGTAGGCGGCTGCTGCGCTGTCGGTCAGCGTGCAGGGTGAGTAGCCGAGCTTGTCGTCTTTCTCGGCAGTGAGGCCGAGTTCGGCGGCGAGGGCGGCGAACTTCTTGTTGTGCCACCGGCCCTGCCGGGAGGTGTCTTGGATGTTGCGGGCGTCGGCGAGGCCGTGGGTGGCTTCGTGCAGCAGGGTGGTGAACACCTCGGCCGGGGTGCGCTTGAGTCCTTCGCCGGAGACGAGGACTTCGGGAAGTTGGGCGTCACCGGACTGCCAGCGCAGGGTGGCGTAGTGGCCCCACTTCAGTGATTGACTTCCTTTGGCGGGCGAGCCGGAGCCGACGATCAGGACGGCGTCGGGTACTTCGGGATGGCGGGCGCGGATCGCGGCCCAGGCGGATTCGAGTGCGGTCAGCAGACCGGCGGTGGTGAAGGCGGGTTGACACGTACGTGTCACGTCACGGGTGTCGAGAACAGTGGTGGTCATGCGGCGGTCCTCCGCGTGTGGGCGCGGTACGCGCTGGCGGCGTACTGCAGAGCGGCGATGGCGTGGATGCGGGTGCGGCCAGGCGCGTTCTCCCAGGCGAAGACCGGGGCGCGGTGGCCGGCGTGGCCGTAGGCGATGAGGTAGGTGTTGAGCCACTCGACGGCGGCGGTGTAGTCGTGCAGCGCCGTGACCTCGGCGGTGTCGAGGTACCAGCGGGGATGGCCGAAGACGGCGGCGCGGACCGCGCCGACCATGCAGGCCGGGTACGTGCCGGTGCGATGGACACGGCACTTTCGGGTGCAGCCGTCGTGGGCGTCGTAGAGGCTGGCCGGGTTCCACCCATGGCGGGTCAGGTAGTCGGCGGCGCGGTCGAGGACCGTGTCGGTGTTGCCAACCGGCAGAGCGGTGATGGTGGCGGGGGTGCTCATCGGGCACCGAGCCAGGCGAGGAAGCCCTCACGGGTGGGTACGGTCTCGTTGGCATACGCCATTTCGGCGTAGGTTTCGAGCTGTTCCTCGGTGGCGTGCTGCCAGTCGTATTCGTCGGCGGCCGCACGCAGGGCGGTGATGACTTCGGCTTTGGTGCGGGCTGAGTCGTCGTTCCAGTGGAACGGGTACGGCTCGTCGGGGTTGGCGTAGGCGCCGCTGTCGGCGAGGTAGCCGTTGAAGTAGGTCGCGGCGAGGTTGTAGTCGCGGAAGCCGGGGTTGTCGGTCTCGTCGCCGGGGATCATGGTGACGCGGCCGTAGGCGGCCATGCCGATCGCGCCGTCGACGCAGGCGGGCGGGAAGGCGTCCTCGGGCCCGCCGCTGTAGTAAAGCTCTTGAGTCCAGCCGTGCAGGTCGAGGTAGCGGGCGGCTCCGCGCAGGATGTCAGCCGGGGTGACGGCAGCGAGTCCGTCGGTGTCGGAGGCGGGAGCGGTCGGATTTTGGGTACGGTGCATGACGCCACGTCCTTTCGTGGGCGGTGGTGGTGGCCGGCGGGCCGGGCAGCTTTCCTAGGGCTCTGGTCCCGGTTCGTCGGCCGTTCCTATCGGGTGGTGCTGGTGGTGCCGGGTGGTCAGCCGCGCCGGTGGGCGCGGGCGGTGATGCGTCGGCGGGCTGCGCCGTAAGAGCATCCGTGGCAGGTGTTGGAGCGGCGGGTGAACTGCCGGGGGTCGCGCCAGGCCCGGCACGAGGTGCAGCGGATGGCGACGACGCGGCCGGTGCGGTAGCACAGGCGCGGGATGAGCACGGCGATGACGGTCATGCGACGGCCCTCAATTCGGTGGGCTGGTTGGTGGTTTTGCGGGTGCGTCGGGTCCAGGCGGCGTAATCGGCGACGCGGATGATGTCGGCGTTGCTGAGGTACGCGCCTTTGGTCAGGGCGGGAGTGCCGCTTTCGGAGATGAGGTAGCCGCAGCCCTGGTTGGTCGGGTCGACGGACACGGCGCTGTAGCCGCGGGCGGCCCAGCCACGACCGAGCACGATGTCGGACGAGGCGTCGGTGGTGCAGCGGCCGGCGAACCGCCACG
>NZ_JBFAZH010000755.1:0-3852 GCF_040681735.1 Actinoplanes sp. NPDC051633
GTCGGCGGTGGCCGGGTAGCGAGCGGCGGCGGTCATCGTCCTCACGTCCTTTCGATGTTTGCTTACATCTCTATTGAGCCCTGTCGCTGCCCGTCGCGTGAGGGCCGCCGTACCGGTTGCCATGGGACTTTCGTCCTGTCCGGATCGGGACTCGATCAGTCGAGGACAACGTCGTCGAGGGGGCGTCGCTCGGTGGACGGCCCGACCAGGCCGTAACCGATGCGCAGGGTCATCTGCGGCACGCCGCGACGGCTCAGCGAGCGGCGCAGCTGGTCGCGGGCGGCGGCCACCTCGATGGGTTGCGACAGCATCGAGCTGGACAAGCCGGCGTCGGTGAGAGTGAGGAGCACGCGCTGCAGGGCCTGACCGGCCTGCAGCTGGTCGGCAGGCCAGTCGCCCGCCGCGCCGAGCACGGCGACCAGCGGCTCGGGCTCGTAGTCGCGTCCCGTGGCCCGGGGGCGGGTGCCGAAGGGGCGCTGGGGCAGCAGGTCGTGGGGTTCGGGCAGGGGTCCACCGGCAGTGACCGGAACGCCATCCATCGCCCCGTCGGCATGCGCCCAGGACGAAAACTCGGCCTGGTAGCCGACATCGCGCCGGAGCACACGGTCCGCGCTGCGGGCGATCTCCGAGAAGCCGGACAGGGCGGTCATCCCGACCAGCAGGTCGAGCCAGCAGCCCTCCTCGCGGGCCGCCTCGATCAGGCGCACCCGGATGTCGGTGGGTACCGGCTCGGGCAGGAATGGCCGCCGATTGCTGTGCCGGCGAGGAATCGCCGCGTACAGATCCCGCTCGGCATACGAAGGCTCGCGGGGTTCGTCCGGAGAAAGATGAGCCATCACGTCCGGCCCGGCGCCCCGCGGCAGCAGGGCGACCTGCGCCGGGCGACCGGCCGCCGCGAGCGCGAGCCGGGCGTTGAAGACGGCGGCGCCGCAGGCGATCCGCACCGCCCACCCGCCGCGGTCGGCCACGTCGAGACGGCGCGAGGGGTCGGCGAGCACATCGATTCCCCCGTCGCGGAGGCGGAACTGCCAGGGCTGGCTGTTGTGCAGTGACGGCGCGCGGATCGCGGCACTCGCGGCGCGCCGCAGATCGGCGTCGTCGTAGCGGGCAGCTGACATGGCGGGTACCTCCGATTCGGGTCTCTGCTCACGGTGCCGTGTGCCGGGGCATCGCGTTCAGGGCCGAAAGACCCGATCCGGACGGTCAGTCGCCGATCGGAACCTGCCAGACCAGCAAGGTCCCGGGCCCGGACGCTCGCGGGCCGACCTCGAAGGTGCCGCCCAGATCGGCGGCGCGCTCGCCGAGATTGACGAGCCCTCCCCGGGCCTCCGCCGGATCGGCGCCGACACCGTCGTCCTCGACCGAAAGCGTGAGCCTGCCGTCCGCATACCGCACCGAGATGCGCGCCGACGATGCCTGCGCGTGACGCGCGACGTTAGCCAACGCCTCGCGTAACACCGCGAGCACTTCGGGCACCACGTCTTCGGGAACGGCGCTGTCTACCGGCCCGGACACGTCCAGGTCGGGACGGAATCCCAGCGTTTCCGCCGTCGCGTCGACGGCCTCGCGCAACTCCGTCCGCAAGGTCTTACCGGCCGGAGTGCGCAGCTCGAAGATCGACCGCCGGATGTCGCGGATGGTCGCGTCCAGGTCGTCCACGGCGGAGTTGATCCGCTTCGCCGCATCCGGTCGCAAGGCCTGCGGCGCCACACCCTGCAGGTGCATGCCGGTGGCGAACAGGCGCTGAATGACGACGTCGTGCAGGTCGCGGGCGATCCGCTCCCGATCCTCCAGCACCAGCAGAAGCTCCCGCTCCTCCTGCGCCTGCGCTCGCTCGAAGGCGAGCGCGGCCTGCCCGGCGAAGATCGACAGCAGCGCGGCGTCGCTCTCCCAATCCGCCCGGCCCTGGCCCGGCACGACGATGAGCACCCCGTGCAACGTGTCGGATCCGGCCAGCGGCGCCGCCATGGCGGAGCGGTCGGGCACCGGGCCCGGCCAGTCGGCGATCGCCCGCAGGTCCTCGACCACCCGGTACTTCTCCTTGCCGAACTGCTCGGCAGCGTCCGTGTCGACCGGCAGCAACTTGCCGACCAGCTGCGCTGTCCGCGGGTCGGGGCCGTCGGCCACCTCGATGGTGTACCGGTGCTGCTCCTCGTCATAGAGCATGACGAGCACCAGGTCGGCGTCGGCCACCTCGCGCGCCCGGCGGGCGATCAGCCGCAGGGCCTCGGTCCGCCGGACCGTACCCAGCAGCACCGAGGTGATCTCGGCGGCGGCCGACAGCCAGCGCTCACGGCGCTGCGCCAGCTCGAAGAGCCGGGCGTTGTCGATCGCCACCCCGGCCGCGGCGGCAAGTGCCACGACGATCTCCTCGTCGTCGTCGCTGAAATCGTCGGCGCCCACCTTCTCGGCGAGATAAAGATTGCCGAAGATCTGGTCGCGGGTGCGGACCGGGACACCGAGGAAGCTGTGCATCGGCGGGTGATTCGGGGGAAAGCCGAAGGAGTTGGGATGGCGGGTGATGTCCGGCATCCGCACGGGCCGCGGCTCGGTGATCAGCAGGCCCAGCACGCCGCGGCCCCTCGGCAGGTCGCCGATCGCGGCGTGGGTCTCGGCATCGATGCCGTGTGTGATGAAGTCGGAAAGCCCTCGCCGATCAGGCCCGATCACACCGAGCGCGCCGTATCGCGCGCCGACCAGCTCGCACGCCGCCTTGACGATGCGCTGCAATGTGCTGCGCAGATCGAGGTCGGAGCCGATGCCGACCACAGCGTCCAGCAGCGACCGCAGCCGCTCCCGGCTGGTGACGATGTCACCCACCCGGTCGAGCATCTCCTGCAGCAGCTCGTCGAGGCGTACCCGGGACAAGGGAGTGAGGCCCAGCGATGGGGGTTCCGTGCGCTTCTCGTCCATCGACCCCGCCACCCGGACAGGCTAACGCGGCTGTGGCGGAGCAGGAACCCGGTCCGCCACAGCCGCCTTGTCACGCACCGGGCATCTCACGGACGACCGCAACCGTCGTCGGGGAGCGGTGCAGCAGGTGCTGGCTGACCGACCCGAGCAACATGCCGCGTACGGCGCCTCGCCCGCGCGTCCCCACGACCACGAGCTGGGCGTCCTTCGCCTCCCTCGTCAGTGCGTCGGACGGGTGCTCGGCGACGAACTCACTGGTGACCTCGACACCGGGATACTTCTGCTGCCAGCTGCGGACCAGCTCCTGCAGCGAGCGAGCCCCGCCCTCGATGAGCTGCTTCGCCACCACCGGCCGTTCCTCCCAGACCCCCAGGGCGAACGTGCCGGCCCGGATGACCCGCAGCGGGACGCCGCGCGCCGCCGCCTGCTCGAACGCGAAGCGGAGCACCGGCTCGGCGCGGGGGGAGTCGTCGACGCCGGCGACCACGGGCGCGTCGGACGCCGGAACTTCCCGGACCACGATCACCGGGCAATGCGCATGGGCGGTGACCGCGACGCTGACCGATCCGACGCTGGCGAGTGCGCTGTGACCGCGGCTGCCGAGCACGATCATGCTCGCTGTGCTGGAGCGGTCGATCAGCGTGAGGGCGGCCGGGGCGTGCAGAGTGGAGACGTGGGCGCGCACCCCGGGATGGCTGAGCCGCGCGGCGGCGACGGCCTCGTTGAGCATGCCGTGGATGGCGCGGTCGGTCTCGCCGTCCGGCCAGACGGAAGTAGCGGGGACCATCGAGGCGGCCGGAGCCCAGGCCGGCCACTCGTAGGCGTAGAAGAACTCCACGGCGGCCCCCGTCCGATCGGCCTGGTCGAGCGCCCAGGCCGCGGCGACCCTGGCGTCGGGTGATCGGTCGTAGCCGACGATGATTCGTTTGGCGGTCATGG
>NZ_JBFAZH010000756.1:0-3851 GCF_040681735.1 Actinoplanes sp. NPDC051633
TGAAGCCCGCGGCGAGCGCGGCATCGGTCGCCGCGGCGTAGGCGCGGACCTGCGCCGCGGGGTCCACCACGGCGCCCGTCGGATACGCCGACCCCACCCGCACGACCCGGGTGAGCAGACCGTCCGAGGGTGGTGAGTCGCCGATCCACCACACCTCGCAGCCCTCCGCGGCGCCGTCGGCGAGGAAGCCGCGGCCCTGCGCCGCGAGGACGGCGTCGTCGTCATACGCGAAGCAGACATGATCGTGCGCAGCGCCGGCGGAGCCCCCACGAGTCACGCATACCAGCTTAAGGAGCGTTCGCCCGGTCCGGTAGGCCACGTCAGCCCGAGTGCCCGGCGGTCATCGCGCCACCTCGACCCGCAGGCGGTCCAGCTCCAGCAGCGCGGCCAGCCGGCCCAGCCCGTCGCCGGAGGCCCGCAGCACCAGCGTGGTGTCGTGGTCGGTGGCCCACCGGTCCAGTCGCTGCAGCGCGCGGTGGTCCGCGAAGCGCAGCCCGGTGGCGTCGAGCACCACGCCGCCCCGCTCCCGATGCAGTCCGGTCCGCTCCAGCGTGCGGCGCAGCGCGTCCTCGGAGGCGAGGTCCAGCTCGCCGGACAGCGTCGCCCGGCCCAGCTCGGGGCGGCAGGCGTGCATGCGGAACGGCACCGCGACGTTGGTCGTCGGGTGCAGGCAGGCCAGCTCGTCGAGGTCGCCGGCGCCGAGCGCGCTGCGGCGGAAGGCGCACATGCCGGAGAGCGGGTGCACGGCCATGAAGCGGTCGATCAGGTGCTCGTACCGGCAGAAGGCCTCGCGCTGCGCCGCGGTCCGCACCAGCGGGGTCACCTCGGCGACCACCCGCAGGCCGCGGTGCCCGTCGGCGAGGGCGTCGTGGAACGCGCCGATGAAGACGGCGGCCTGCTCCCGCGGGTCCACCGCCGAACCCTCCGCGTAGGTCGTGTCCAGCCGCAGGTGCCGCGCGGGCACGCCCACCGGCGGACCGGCCGGGCCGATGTACCAGATCCGCTGACCGGACCGCGAGCCGGCGGTGAGAAAGGCGCGGGCGTTCTCCTCGAGGGTGGCCGGATCGTCGTACGCCAGGCACACGTGGTCGTGTGGTGCCTCGGTCGTCACCCGCGGAGCGTAGGACCTCCGCGGACCGGGGGCGTCGCACCGCCTGTCCGCCGGACGTGGGGGTCGAAGCCGAACGGCAGCTCGAGCCGGTGGGCGCCGAGCAGGTCGTCGTCGGCCAGCACGTCGCGGGTGGGCGCGTCGGCCGCGATCACCCCGTCGTCCAGGATCAGCGCGCGCGGGCACAGCTCCAGCGCGTACGGCAGGTCGTGCGTCACCATCAGCACGGTCACCGGCAGCGACCGGACGATCTCGGCCAGCTCCCGCCGGCTCGCCGGGTCCAGGTTGGACGACGGCTCGTCCAGCACCAGCAGCTCGGGCCGCATGGCCAGCACGGTCGCCACCGCCACCCGGCGCCGCTGGCCGAAGGACAGATGCTGCGGCACCTGGTCGCGGTGCGCGCTCATCCCCACCGCGGCGAGCGCCTCGTCGACCCGGGCGTCCAGCTCGGCGCCGCGCAGGCCGAGGTTGGCCGGCCCGAACGCCACGTCCTCGGCGACCGACGGCATGAAGAGCTGATCGTCGGGGTCCTGGAAGACGACGCCGACCTTGCGGCGGATCTCCGCGATCCCGGCCCGGTCGCCCGGGTCCACCCGCTGCCCGCCGACCTCGACCGTGCCCGCGCCGCCGGCGAGGATGCCGTTGAGGTGCAGCACCAGCGTGGTCTTGCCGGCGCCGTTCGGCCCGAGCAGCGCCACCCGCTCGCCGGGCGCCACGGTCAGGTCAACGCCGCGCAGCGCCACGCTGCCGTCCGGGTAGGCGAAGGTCAGCCCGGCGACCCGTAGCGTTGGGGTCATCATCGGATCGCCGGTCAACTCAGCACCGTCACCAGCGCCACCCCGGCGGCGGCGAGCGGCAGCAGTGCGGAGGCCGCCCACTGCCCGGCGGAGGCCGGCTGCTGACCGGTGCGCGGCAGCCGCCCGGTGTAGCCGCGCGAACGCATCGCCAGATAGACCCGCTCGCCGCGCTCGAAGGCCCGCAGGAACAGCGCGCCCACCCCGACCGCGAAGGCCTTGACCTGCCACAGGAACCGCGGGTCGTAGCCACGGGACAGCCGGGCGATCCGCATCCGCCGCGCGTCGTCGGCGAGGATGTCGAGATAGCGGAGCATGAACGTGGCGATCTGGGTGAAGACCGAGGGCACGCGCAGGCGGTCGAGGCCGAGGATCAGGTCACGCATGGAGGTGGTCGCGGCGAGCAGCAGCGAGGCGAGCACGCCCAGCGTGCCTTTCGCCACGATGTTCCAGGCGCCGTAGAGCCCGTCCACCGACAGCGACATGCCCAGCCAGACGATCCGCTCGCCGTGCCCGGCGAACGGCAGGAAGACGGCCAGCAGCACGAACGGCAGCTCGATCGTGGCGCGCTTGGCGAGCCAGCCGGGCCGCACCCGGGCCAGAGCGGCGACCAGCACGATCAGCGCCGCGAACCCGGCGAAGGCGGCGAAGTGCTCGCGCGGCGTGACCACCACGATGATCGTGAAGAGCAGGGTGGCGGCGATCTTCACCTCGGGCGGCAGCCGGTGCAGCGGGCTGTCGTGGTCGAGGTGCAGCGGGTGGGCGTGGCCGGCGCCCACGGTCAGCCCACCGGCTTACGGCGGCGCACCAGCCAGAACACGCCGCCGCTGAGGGCGAAGACGATGACCACGCCGAGCACTCCGGCCAGGCCGGTGGACAGGTGGTCGTTGCCGATGCCGCGGATGCCGTAGTCGGCCAGCGGGCCGCCGCCGAGCTGATGGTCCTGCTCCTGCTGGGCCATGCACGTGCCGCCGGTGATCTCGTCGTCGGCGTTGAACGTGCAGCCCTGCCGGGCGGTCGCGTCCAGGCCGTCGGGGCTGCCCGAGGCGAAGCCGCTCACCACGCCGGCCAGCAGGATCGCCACCAGCAGGCCGCCGGCGAGGAACCAGCCGAGTCGCTTGCTCATCAGGCCGGCACTCCCGCGGTCGCGACGGCCGGAGCGGTGCGGAAGCGGCGCAGCGCGTACACCAGATCGGGTCTGACCTTGGCGACGGTGGCGACCGTGGTCGCGGCGATCAGGCCCTCGCCGATGCCGATCAGGGTGTGCACGCCGGCCATCGTGGCCGAGATCGTGCCCAGCGAGAGCTGGGTCGTGCCGCCCATCGCGTACTCCAGCACGAAGCCCTGCGAAGCGGCCACCACGCTGACCACAGAGGCGATGAACGCGGTGGTGGCGACGCCGCCGGCCGTCCTGGGCAGCAGCCGCAGCAGGCCGGCGACCACCAGATAACCCGCCGCGGTGCCGAGGATCGCCATGTTGAAGACGTTGAGGCCGAGTGCGGTGAGGCCGCCGTCGGCGAAGAGCAGGCACTGGACGATCAGCACGGTCGCGACGCACAGGGCGCCCACCCACGGGCCGGCCAGCACGGCGGCCAGGGCGCCGCCGAGCAGGTGGCCGGAGACGCCGGGCAGCACCTGGAAGTTGAGCATCTGCACGGCGAAGATGAACGCCGCCACCAGCCCGGCCATCGGGGCGAGACGGTCGTCCAGATCGGCGCGGCCCCGCATTACGCAGAAGCCGAGCGCGACGAGGGAGACGACGGCGAACGCGGCCGAGGTGCGCGCGTCCACGATCCCGTTAGCGATGTGCATCGCCACCACGTTCATGGGCGCCAGCGTATTCCCCAGGACTGGCTATTGCACAGGTCTGGCAACAACATTGTCATGGTGTCGACTCGAGCGCCTTGATCACCGCTGCCATGTCCTCGGCGCCGTGACCCAGCGCGACC
>NZ_JBFAZH010000757.1:0-3846 GCF_040681735.1 Actinoplanes sp. NPDC051633
CCCACCAGCAGGGTGGGGAATTCCGTGAGCGACCGGGGTGGGGAATTACGTGAGCGTCAGACCCCTACAGGTGGGGAATTCCGTGAGCGCCGACAGTGCTGCCGGAACCGGAGCAAGATGAGTCGTCGCGGCCGTCCTGCAGCGGTTGTGGAGCGCGCCGACCGATGGCTACCCGTTCCGGCTGCTGCAGGTGATGTGCGACGCCTGGCCGCAGAGTTCGAGGACACGCTCACCGCGTCGGTCGGGCTTGATCCGGGGCTGGCACGGGCCGGGATCGAGCTGTTTCGCAGCCTGCCCGCCACCGCCGAGCGGCAGGCCCTGCTGTGCACCGACCTCCACGCCGGCAACGTGCTGGCGGCACAGCGGGAGCCGTGGCTGGCCATCGACCCCAAACCGTACGTCGGCGATCCGACCTACGATGCGCTGCAACACCTGCTCAACTGCGAGGAACGCTTGGTTACCGACCCGGCGGGGTTGGCCACGCGGCTCGCGGATCTCCTCGGCCTCGATCCTGACCGGCTTATCACCTGGCTATTCGCCCGATGCGTGCAGGAATCGATCGACCAACCGATCCTCGCCGAGGTCGCTGCCCGCGTTGCCCCCAGGTAGCCGATGCCGAGTACCCGACAGGTTAATCAACGGGCCGATCCGGATTCGGACGCCAGCGCTTGCCGCAAGGCAGCGCGGACGCGCTCGCCGGTCGGCAGATCCAGCCGGCATGCCGCGACGCCGCCTGCGGAGGAACGGCCCATCACATCGACACCATCAATCAGAACCGACGGCGACGGGTAGTCACCGACCAGCTCCGTCACCTTGGGCTGCAGGCCCAGCTCGGCCAATGCGGCGAATAGCACCTGGCGGACCGGGGCGAGGTTCGGGCAGTCAGGCACCGAGCGAAGTTCGACGATCACCGTTCCAGTCTCGCACCCACGCCTGTGCTGAGCCTTCTGCGGACGCGAGACGGGCTGGCGGTACTCGATCGACTTCGGATGGGAGGGGGAAGAGTTGCGCTTACGACCAGCACGCAGCCGGATGTGTCGCAGTTGTTTGTGGTGCCCCCGGCGGGATACACCCCAAAACTGCTCCATAAGATTGTTGATCGTCCGGGGTCGATGCCTCGGGTGCCCGGGACGGTGGGGTGTGGCTGAAAACTGCTTGCCGATGGTGGTTTCTGGGGAGTGGCCGCCCCGCCGTTGCCGATGGCCTGGCTGCTGATTGAAATCTGTGCGCGTGTGGTCGCTGTTTATGGAGCTGCCGGCAGTGCCATCGACGGGGTTGAACTGCGGTTGCAGGGGAGGTTCGGGTCGGTGAAGGTCCGTGAGCGGATCTGGGTGGGTATCGATGTCGGCAAGGCGCACCACCACGCGTGCGCGGTGGATGCGGCCGGCAAAGGTGGTGTTCAGCAAGCGGCTGGGCAACGGGCAGGCCGAGATCGAGGCATTGATTGCTTGCGCGGGCAAGGCCGGGCAGGTGCGGTGGGCCCTGGACATGACGTCGGGGACCGCGGGACTGCTGCTGGCGGTGCTGCGTCAGGCCGGCGCGGAGATGGTGTATGTGCCGGGCCGGCTGGTCAACCGGATGGCTGGGGCGTTCGCCGGAGAGGGCAAGAGCGACGCCAAGGACGCGTTCACCATCGCCGAGACCGCGAGGCTGCGCGGTGATCTGACGGTGATCACCGACCCGGATCAGCTGGTTATGCAGTTGCAGGTGTTGACCGCGCGTCGTGAGGATCTGGTGGGTGACTGGGTGCGCGGGGTCAATCGGCTGCGGGATCTGCTCGCCTCGATCTTTCCCGCGTTGGAGGCGGCTTTCGACTACTCCACCCGCTCGGCGCTGGTGCTGCTGACCGGTTTCCAGACCCCGGCCGGGATCCGCGACGCTGGCCCTGTCGGGCTGGCCGAGCATCTGCGCACCCGGGGCGCCTGGCCCAAAGGCATCCCGGCGATGGTCGACAAAGCCCTCGCTGCGGCGGCCGCGCAGACCATCGCGCTGCCCACCGAGACCACGGTGGCGCCGCTGATCGCCCGGCTCGCCGCTCACCTGCTCGATCTGGACCGCGAGATCAAGAACCTGGACAAGCAGATCACCACCACGTTCGGCCAGCATCCACATGCGCCGCGGGTCACCAGCGTCACCGGGTTCGGACCGATCCTGGGTGCTCAGCTGCTCGCCGACACCGGCGGGGACCTGCTGACTGCCTTCGGCAGTTCGGCCCGGCTGGCCGCCTACGCCGGCCTGGCCCCGGTCCCTCGAGATTCCGGACGAGTGCGCGGCAACCTGCACCGGCCCAAGCGTTACCACCGTGGCCTGCGCCGGGTGTTCTACCTCGCCGCGCTGTCCGCGATCAAACCCGACGGCCCCTCGCGGGCCTTCTATGACCGCAAACGCGCCGAGGGCAAACTCCACACCCAAGCGCTGATCGCCCTGGCCCGCCGCCTGATCGACGTCATCTGGGCCCTGCTGCGCGACGGCCGCGAGTTTCACCCCTCACCGCCGATCACTACATGCACGGCTTGACTTGATCATTGAAACTCCCTGCGGGGGCGGCTAGCCATAGCGGCTGACCTGCCGATATAGGGGAACGGGGCACCGGGCAGTGTGCCCGTAGGACACGGTGCTGATTTCAGCGGCCGTGTCCCACGTGCGCTGGTACGCGTTGGTTGGCTCTGGCGGCAGCTCCGGGTCATATAGAAGATCTCGGGTGCTGTGTTGATCCGTGGGGCGTGGCGGTTCTACCGTCGCCGCGGTCTTTGGTCTGCGTGTGCGGACTGGCGGCTCCAGGTCTTGCCGCGCTGAGGACGCCGCGCAGTGCTGTCGGTAGCGGCCGGGGAGAATCTCGTAATGGTGAATGAAGTTGCGTTGTGCTTCTCGTCGATTAGTTGGTCGCGGTGCTCCTGCGGTATCGCGATGGTCGAGCCTCGGCTTCTCCGAACCACTGGAGTGTGCCGGGTGGCCACGTCGAGCCGGGCGAACGCTCGCCAATGGCGCCTCGCGACCTTGGTGGAACAGCCGAAGTCCGCGCCGGCTGGGCCTGACCCGGACTACTTGCTGACCGGTCCGATGGCTCAGCGTTTGGCGTGGAAGGCCTCGACGATCGAGGATGGAATGCGTCCCCGCTCTGACACTTCGTAGCCGTTTTGGTGGCACACTCCCGGATGGCCTGGTTCTGATCTCGGTTCGCTCGGGCCGGCTGCACCGCGCGCTACGCCCGCCTACGCCGGCGCGCCCAACCCTGGCCGCGACCTCGAGATAGGGGTCCAGTGCCTTACGGAGCTTGCCGGCGTTCTTCTCGGACAAATCAATGGTGTAGTTAACACCGTCCAACCCGAACTCGATCGTCCGGTCGGCGTCCGCGCCGTCCAGGTCGTCGGTGAGCACTGTAATCACTTGCTTGGCCATCAGGTATCGCCTCCGGAACCGGTCTGCACCCGCAAACGGGGCGCTCAACTTCCGAAACCGCGATAGGTGACGAACTGATGTCGAGTGTGTCGGGTCGCGCGGGGGATGCTTGTCAGGCATCCATGGCGGTGGGTATGTTGCCGCTCGGCAATCACCGCGAGGCAGGGAAGCCGGCACATGGGACGGAAGAGTTCGCACGTTTTGGTCGCCGCCCTGATGACGGTGGTGGCCGGGGTGATGGTGGCCGGGTCGCAGCTGGCCGCGGGCGCCAAGGACACCCCGCCGCTGCCGAAACCGGGCAAGCCGCCGGGCAAGGCGTCCGCGCTGAATTTCGACCAGTTCCCGCCGTCGCCGACCGATGACGTGGTGCTGCGGTGGGATGAGGCCACGCTGGCCGCGATCCGGGCGACCAAGCCGGGTCCGACGGTGGTGGCGCGGGCGCTGGCT
>NZ_JBFAZH010000758.1:0-3844 GCF_040681735.1 Actinoplanes sp. NPDC051633
CCCGGTCGCTGATCCGCTCGATCGCCTGCAAGTACAGATGGTGGCCGGCCTGCTGAAGGGTGAGCTTCTCGTTGAGGTCCTGCATCTGCGTGTGCAATTGGCGGATGCGCGCGTTGAAATAGAAGAGCCAGAGGCGCACGACGAAGTAGAGCAGGCATGCGATCCCCAATGTCTGCAAGATCGCCCGGCTGACTCCGGTGGAGAAATCAGCCAGCTCCGCGACACCGGAGACGACACCGAGGACGAAGACCGATACATGAAGAACTCGTTGCGACAGGTTCTTCAATTCGGATGGCACCGGCATGATCGTCCGACCCCCGTCAAACATGGTCACAACAATGATGCCGAATCGGCCATAGAAGACAAATCCTCCGGCGGACCGACCCCGACCGGGTACATCCGTTCGGCCACCGGAACCGACGAGCGCACCTCCGGTGGTTACCGTCGAGTAACAGTTGCGGGGCGTCACCACCGGGCCGCATGCTGACGGCCGGAGTTCCATCGCGTTCGATTGGTCAAGAGACGCCGGGAGCGATCAAGGTGCTGGCCTACCTGCAAAGACCCATGTCTGTGTTGCCGCGGCCCGACCGCACCGAGTTCGACATGAACGATCACCCCGGCGGCGAGGGCGGCAACCGGGTCTCGGCGACCCCGTCCGCTCTTCTCGCCGCGTCCCTCACGCTCTCCGCCGTTCTGGTGGCCTTCGTGATGGTCGTTCTGTACTCCTGAGGCCCGCGCTCCGGATCGTCAGTGGCAGGTCCCGCCTTCGCCGCCGCGAAGACCGGAACGTTCCGCCGTCGCACAGATCCAGGAAGCCATTGCATCTCCTCGGAGATCAGAAAATCGCTCTCACCGCGCCGTTCTGCCCGCGCGTGAAGAACACTTAACCTTACGGTCGCACCGATTCACCAACTGAGAAGTCCACCATGGGGTGACTGGGCGAATCTTTACTTCTTGTGATTGTCGGGCAGGACACGGGTCGGCAGGGGCGTTTCGGTCACCTTGCCATCGGCCGTACGCCTGAGTTCGTACCCCAGGGGGCCCTCCGCGTCCGCGACCACCTCGGCCAGTTCCGTGCCGCGGTAGACCAGCCCCGCGCCGTCGTCGGTCGCATACCCGTCGGGCAGCGTGCCGTTGCCGATCAGCTCGTGCATCTTGGGCCGCCGCTGCTCCTCGGCGTCGTAGTGCACCCCGTTGCTGTACGGCAGCCAGCCCAGCCCATCGGTGAAGCCGCGCAGCTCATAGCCGTAGCTGTCCGTGCTGCCGCCCACGTGCCAGCAGATCGAGCCGGCCGACACCCCGCCGAGCACCACCCCGGCCTGCCACGCCTCGCGCAGGATCTCGTCGAGCCCGTGCACCCGCCACACCGCGCAGAGGTTCGCCACACTGCCGCCGCTGACCCAGATCACGTCCTGAGCCAGCAGGTGCGCGCGGATGTCCTTGACGTTCGGCATCGGGAACAGCGCCAGGTGCGACGCCTCGAACCCGGTGCCGGCGAAGGCCGCGTAGGTCGCGCCGATCCGCGCCTCGGGGTCGCCGATGGCCTGGTTGAGCACGCAGATCTTCGGGCGCGGCCCGGCGTTCGCCAGCTCGGCGGCGAAGTAGTGGATCGGGCCGGGCCGCATGTCCAGCAGCCCGTACCGCCCGGGGCGGAAGGAGGCGCTGGTCGCGAGGATGGTGGGTGCGTCGGCGGTCACCGGATCATCATGGCGCACGCGTCGGCGGTGTCCACGACCAGTGCGCCGGCCAGGTCGATGGCCATGCTCAGCCGCGCCGGGTCGCCGCTGACCGCGCTGAAGATCGTGTCCACCCGCTGCTGGAAGTCCGGCGGCGCCCCGGGCAGCCCGGCCGCGCCCGCCACGGCGCCCTTCTCGTTGATCAGCCACTTTCCGGCGGCGCCGTGCAGGGCATGCGCGCACACGCCGGTCAGCCGAAACAGGCACCCGGCCACGTAGGCCGGGTCGTGGTGCAGAGCCCCTTTGTGCGCCACCTTGACCATGAAGTCCGCCTCCCACAGCCCGGCGACGAGCCGCTCCTGCAACGGCCGCGGGTAGGGGCGTTTCAACCCCGCGAGCGCACCGGCCGGATCCTGCAGGATCACCCCGAGCGCCACCTCGCCGGCGTAGAGGAAATCCGGCACGCCCAGCGGATGACCGGCCTGCGTGTGCCAGGTCAGCCGGCCCGCCTCGGCGTCCGCCCAGGACCGCTCCACCCGGTCGAGGTCGCGGTAGAGGAAGTCGACGGCCACCTCGCCCACGGTCAGCCAGGCGCCGCCGTCCACCCACGGCCCCCACTCGCCGAGCGGGGTGACCGTGGCGTCCGGACCGCCGAACTCCCGGGCGACCTCGCCCAGCGCGTCGAGGTCCAGCGGCCGGCGGTAGTAGATCCCCAGGTCGTAGTCGGAGGTCTCGGTGTGGTCGCCGCGCGCCCGGCTCCCGCCCAGCATGACGCCGGCCACGCCGGGCACCTCGATCAGTCGCGCGCTCAGTTCATCGAGCATCCCCCGTGTCTAGCAGAGCATGCCCTGCTGGAGCTCGAGGTCGTCGAGCACGGCGAGGTCCTCGTCCAGCAGGGCGACCGTGCCGCCGAGCGGCAGAGCGGCGCTCTCTGGCTGAGCACTCTCCGGCTGGGCGCAGCCGGCGGCTCGTCCGCCCGGCCGGCATCCGTGGTCCGGCCGGCATCCCCAGCCGCCGCCGCGCCCGGTCCCGAAGGCGACCACGCGGTGCTGCGGCTGCCGGGTCACCGTGCTGTCCACCAGGCGGCGGTCGGTGGGCTGACCGTTGGTGACGGTGACCGCGTACCGCAGGACCTCTTCGCCGGGCACGCCCTCGGTCTGGATCCGCTTGCGTCCGCGCGGCAGGGCCGGGTCGCGCACCAGCCGGGTCCGGAACGGGATCGTCCGCGTCTCGGTCTCGGTGCGGGTGGTGACGGCCGGCTGCGCCGGCATCGCGGGCTTCGCGGCGGGCACGCGCGTGGCGGCGACCTGCGGGGGCTGCTCCACCAGCTCCTTGCGGGGGGTACGCGGGGCAGTCCGGTCGGCCTCCTCGGCGACGCGCTGCTCCGCCACGCCGGACTGACCGCCGAGCTGCGCGTCGGCCGACGGCGTCCGGCCCTGCGCGCCCCCGCCCGTCGCCCCGCCCGTCGCGCCGCCCGTCACTCCGGCCGCCGCACCGGCCGGCGCCGGGGGCGCGGCGGCGACCTGCTGGTCCTGCCCGACCGAGCGCACGATGCGCGTGTCGTCGTCGGTGATCGCCGCGACGGCCGCGGTGCCGCCGCCGATGAGCACCAGCACGGCACTGGCGCCGACCGTCATCCGGATCCCGAACGGCAGCCGAGCCCACCATGACTTTCGTGGCATTTCGAGCAGTTGCTGCAAAGAGTCACTAGTTGTCTGGTTTTGCACCAGAGCATTGTGCAGGCTCGCTCCGCCGACGCAAGCAGTGCGCGGTCCCCCAAAGGCTGACGTCACTGCCCGACCCGCCCGTCGTTATCGCATTGACTTCAAGCCGGATCGAAGTCGTAGCGTCGGGGCATGACGGCGACGGCAGCGGAGGCCACCGAGGAGAAAGCAGTGGCGGGCATCCTGGCCCGCCCCTACGCCCTGACCACCGTCGGCTCGTGGAGCCTGGTCTTCCTGGCGGCCTTCGAGTCGCTTGCCGTCACCACGATCATGCCGGTGGTCACCGAGGACCTGGATGGCCGCGCGCTCTACTCGCTGGCGTTCTCGGCCACCCTCGCGGCGAGCGTCATCGGCACGGTCGTCACCGGCTCCTGGGCGGACCGCCGCGGCCCCGCCCGGCCCCTGCTCGCCGCGATCGGACTCTTCGGGGCCGGCCTGGTCGTC
>NZ_JBFAZH010000759.1:0-3843 GCF_040681735.1 Actinoplanes sp. NPDC051633
CCGTTGGGACGGTTGCCCGAGTTCCTGGTGATCGGCGGGCAGCGGTGCGGCACCACGTCGCTGTACCGGTATCTGGCCGCGCATCCGTCGGTGCGGCCGGCGTCCGGCAAGGAGCTGCAGTACTTCAGCCTGCACCACCGCCGGGGTGAGCGCTGGTACCGCGCGCACTTCCCGGTCCGGCCGCCCGGCGTGCTCAGCTTCGAGGCGTCGCCCTACTACCTCTTCGATCCGGAGGCGCCGGCCCGGGCCGCGGCGACCCTGCCGGAGGCCCGCTTCGTCGCGTTGGTGCGAGACCCGGCGGAACGCGCCTATTCGCACTACCTGCACTCGGTCGCCTACGGAGTGGAGCCGTTGTCGTTCGCCGACGCGCTGGACGCCGAGCCGGAACGCCTCGCGGGCGGCGGTCACGAAGCCCGCCGGCGCTACAGCTACGCGGCCCGCGGACGGTACGCCGAACAGCTCGCCCGGTGGCACGCCGCGGTCGGCCGGGAACGCGTGATGGTGCTGCGTACCGAGGATCTGAGCCTTCGGTACGGCGACCTCCTGGCGTTCCTCGGACTGCCGCCCGCGCCTGCCCCCGCGCAGCGGCACACCCGTCGCGCGAGCACGGCCCCGGAGCTGGATCCGGCGTTGCGCAGCCGGTTGACCGCGCAGTTCGAAGAGGACCAGGCGGCACTGCGCGCGATGCTCTGATCCGTTCGGACCATCACTGCCGGCACGGAAGGCGCTACGGTACGGCGGTTCCATCGTGATCAATCCAGGAGTCCCCCCGATGCGCCGGTTCGTCGTCGCTCTCGTCACTGCCGTCACCGTCCTGGCCGGCGCCAACGCCTGCGGATCGGACGACAAACCCAAGACCGCCCCCGCACTCGACCGCATCTCCGTCGGCGTCATCCCCATCGTCGACGTGGCGCCCATCTACCTGGGCAGGCAGAAGGGGTTCTTCGCCAGCCGCGGCATCGACCTCGACCTGGTGCTCGAGCAGGGCGGCGCCCCGATCATCAAGGGGGTGCTGGCCGGCCGGTTCCAGTTCGGCTTCAGCAACATGACCTCGCTGATGGCGGCGCGGGCGGACGGCGCGCCGCTCAAGGCGGTGGCCGCCGGGGTGTCCTCGACCGGGAAGCCCGGCCGCGACTTCTCCGGCATCGTGGTGCCGCCGGGCAGCCTCATCCGCACGCCGAAGGACCTGGCCGGCAAGCTGATCGGCGTCAACGTGCTGGGAAGCCTCGGCGACACCACGATCCGCGCGTCGGTGCGCAAGGTCGGTGGGGACGCCACCACCCTTCGCTTCCAGGCGCACCCCTTCCCGCAGATCCCCGGCAAGCTGCAAGCCAAGAAGCTCGACGCGGCGTGGCTGGTGGAGCCGCAGCTGTCCGAGGCCATCACGCTCGGCTGCCAGGTCATCGCCTCGAACTTCGTGGACACCGCCGCCAACCTGACCGTCGCCGCGTACTTCACCGCCGGCGACCTGGCGGAGCGCGACCCGAAGCTGGTCGAGCGGTTCACCCAGGCGGTCAACGAGTCACTGCGATACGCCGACACCCACGGCGACGAGGTGCGCGACGTCGTCGGCACGTACACGCCGATCAACGACACGGTCCGGCTGATGATGATCCTGCCGAACTGGCCGGCCGCCATCAACCGCGACTCGGTCGAGACGCTCGCGCTGCTCGGCGGGAGGGACGGCATCTTCAAGACGGCGCCGCAGCTGGACGACCTGCTGCCGTAATGCTGCATTCGAAAGGTATAAACCTATCGATGGGCCAGGTAGGTTCAGCGGATGCAGCTCACGGATGCTCCGAGGTGGCGCGGGGCGCTCGCCGCCGTGCTCGCCGCCACTCTGGCCGCCACGTTCGCGTCGGCTCCCGCCCAAGCCGCGCCGGTCGACCCCGGCACCGGCCCCTTCGCGGTCGTCGACCCGCAGAACTGGGAAAACCCCGACACCATGACGTGGGACGACTTCGTCGCCCCGCCCGGCACGAACTGGTCCGACCCGTCCCGCCGCGGCTCGGTCCGCAACTTCAACATCGCACTGGTCACCCTGGACTACACGGACATGCCGTTCGTGGTCACCCAGGCGCCGCGGTCCACCATCTTCGGCAACCCCCAGCCGGCCGCGTCCCGGCTGTCGCGTGACGCCGTACCGGCCTTCTACCGCGACCTGCTGAACACGCCGAACGCGCTGAACCGCGGGCACACCCTGCACGAGTACTGGATGGAGGACTCCGGCGGGCGGTTCGGTGTGGACCTGACCGCGTTCGGCGCCTACCAGATGCCGGCCAAGTCCTATCAGTACGGCATCACCAACGACATGAACCCGGGGATGTGCCCGGTCGGCGAGACGTGCAACCGCAACATCCGCACCGACGGGCTGGGCGCCTGGCGCGCCGACGTGGGCGACGAGGTGGCCGACTCGTACGAGCTGGTGTTCATCCTCTCCGCCGGGCAGGACGAGTCGTCCACCTGGCAGGAGTTCGGCGAGATGAAGTTCCAGACCAAGGAGGACGTGCCGGACTCCTTCGGGCCGCCGGTCGAGCCGCAGCCCAACTACGCGCGCACCCGCTATGTCGAGTGGACGTCGTGGAAGTCGGCCGCGACCATCTGGCCCAACGCCGGCGGTGGTTCGTCGACCCAGGCGGAGAGCTCCGGCATGGGCGTGTACGCGCACGAGCTGAGCCACCTGCTGACGATCGGCGACAACTACAACAACCCGTACGGCGTGCCGCTGCGCCGCGCGTACACCGGGCCGTGGTCGATGATGTCCCGCGGCTCGTTCAACGGGCCGGGCGGGCCGCACACCCGCTGGCAGATCCCCGCCGTGCAGGGCGGCTCGATGGGCTCGCTGCACACCGTGCGGGACAAGGCGAAGATCGGCCTCGTCGGCGAGCAGAACGTGCTGCGGCTCTCCCGTGAGGCGTTGTCCTCCACCGGCCTGGTGGTCGCCAGGGTGACCGCCCGGGCGGTGGCGCCCGGCGCCAAGGACCTGATGGGCGTCAACGTCGCGATGAACGCCGACCGGGCGCCGGCCTGCGACGTCACCACCGACGTGCTCTGCGACGGCCGCAACTTCAACAACTACACCGTCGAGGTCGTCGACCGGATGGGCGCCGACTCGTTCACCCCGGACTCCGGTGTGATGATCGCCAAGACGAAGAACCAGGACCAGGCGCCGTTCGTGTGGACGATCGACGCCAACCCGCAGGACATCGACCTGATCGACTTCTACCGTCCGGACGGGACCCCGGCGAAGGTCACGATGGGCGACTATCGGCAGCTGTCCGACGCGCTGTTCCACGCGGGCACCCGCTCCGGGTCCGAGTACGAGTACGTGGACGAGGCCAACCGGCTGCATTTCTACGTGCTCGACGTGAAGCGGGACTCGACCGGCGTGCTGTCGTACACGGTCGCGGTGAAGTCGCTGGACGGCGCCGGCGGCCCCAGCACCCACGGCGTGGCGCTCGGGCAGGGCTCGGTGACGTCCGGCGGCCGGCCCACCAACCGGGGCGTGACGTGCTCGTTCCCGCTGACCAACACCGGCGTCTACTCGGCCGGCGGCCAGCAGCACCCCGAGGACGCGTCGGCGTACCTGACCTCCGACGTGTACCGGCTGTCCGCCGCGGTCGCCGGTCGCGGCTGGCGGGTCGTCCTGCCGAACGTGCTCGCCACGGCGAAGTTCGGCGCCACGACGACGGCGAAGGTCGCGGTGGCGGCCACCCCAGACGCGGTGGCGACGGGCATCGTGAAACTGACGGCGACATCGGAGAGCGACCCGGCCAAGACCGTCACGAAGCAGTGCCGGGTGGACAAGTAGGCCCGGCGCGGCGGCCGGCCACATCAGTGGCC
>NZ_JBFAZH010000760.1:0-3837 GCF_040681735.1 Actinoplanes sp. NPDC051633
ACGGGCCTCACCAACGGCGTGGCGGTCTCCTTCCGCCTGCGGGTGGTGACGGCCGCGGGGGCGGGCGCGTTCAGCGAGGCCTCGGCGGCGGTGACCCCGGCACCGGCCGCGGGCGACGACACCACCCCGGACGACGGCACCACCCCGGACGACGGCGACGAAGACGAAGACGACAACACCCCGGCGACAACGCCCACCACGGCCCCGGCAACCCCGGCTCCGCCCACCACCACCCCGACGACTCCGGCCACGACGCCCGCCTCCACCCCGACCACCAGCCCGACCACCAGCCCGACCACCTCGCCCGTCCCCGTAGCACCCGGCGCGCCCGTCATCGGGACCGCCACGGCAGGCGACGGCGAAGCCGTGGTCCGCTGGACGGCACCGGCCTCGGACGGCGGCACGCCGATCTACGGCTACGAGGTCCAGGCGCTGGACGCCGAGACCGAGGTTGTCATGGACGTGGACGTGGCCGCCGCGGACGCCGCCGAGCTGACCTTCCACTACCTGACCAACGGCACGCCCTACACGTTCTGGGTCCGCGCGGTGAACGCTGCCGGGGCGAGCGAGTTCTCGGCAATCTCCAACCGCGTGGTCCCCACGGCGGCCACGCCCGGCCCGACCGACCCGGCGCCGACCACGCCGGCCGACCCGACCCCGACCACGCCGGCCGACCCGGCCCCGACCACGCCGGCTCCGGCCGACCCCACTCCGACCACGCCGGCTCCCGTCGACCCGGACCCCACCACGCCCGCCGACCCGACGCCGACCACAACTGCTCCGACGACACCGGCTCCGGTCGACCCGACTCCGAGCACCACCGCGGACCCGACCCCGACCACCTCAGCCGGGCCGACGACCACGCCCGACCCGACGCCGGGCACGACTCCGACCACGTCGGCCGAGCCGACTCCGACCCCCACCACGACGACGACGCCGACCACGACGCCGACCACCACGCCGACCACGAACCCGACGACGAGCCCGGCCGGCAAGATCACGGCACCGGCGGCCCCGGCGATCGGACTGATCACCGCGGGTGACGGCCGAGCGGCCGTGCGCTGGTCCAGGCCTGCGGACGGCGGCGCACCGATCACCCGCTACGAGATCCAGGTCTTCGACGCCGACTGGGGCCGCACCGCCGGCATCCGGACGGTCGCCGACGGCGCCTCGCCGGAGATCGTCACGGGCCTGACGAACGGCCGGACCTACCGCTTCCAGGTCCGCGCGGTGAACGCCACCGGCAAGGGCGAGTTCTCGCCCCTCTCAGCCGCAGCGATCCCGTGCGCGGTCCCCGGCACGCCGAACACCCTGACCGGCGCCTCCGGAGCCAAGGGCGGCCCGGTCACGGCATCGGTGCGGTGGTCCGACGCGTCCTACACGGGCGGCCGTGCGGTGACGGGCTGGCGCATCACCGTCCAGCGCCTGACCGCGTCGGGCAAGCCCGACGGCACCCCGACCGTGGTGACCGCCAAGCCCGGCGTGCGCACCTGGACGCTGACGGCCCCGCGTGGCGTGGCCGCCGGCGCCCAATACCGGATCATCGTCCAGGCGGTGAACCCGGCCGGCGCCGGAACGGGACGGAGCGTGACCGTCACGGCTCGCTGAAGTACCGCAACCAGCGCCTGCTCTGCTTCCCCTGAGGAAGCGGAGCAGGCGCTGTCGTGGTTAGCGAGGTTGTGAGATGGTGGCCACCCACGAGCGTCCATGGGGGATCCGACGGCATGCGATGGGTGGTGACCGGCCCGGCCTTCGGCGTGATGCTCGGGGCCGTCGACTCGGTCGTCAATCACGTGCCGGAGTGGCTGGGCGAGGTGGGCACCGCGCGTGCCGAGCGCGGCGGCTGGTCGCAGCTCGCGGAGTTCGCGAGCCTCAACCTCGACGCGGGCTGGGCCTGGGCCGCGGCCGCCGTGCTGGCCGGCTGGCTGGTGAGCCGCCGGTCCGGGCTTACGGCCGGCGTGCGGCGAGGTGCTGTGTCCGGCGCGCTCTGCCTGGTCTTCGCCACCGCTGCCTACTACGGCATGGACATCCTCTTCGACGGCGGGGTCTGGTGGACCATGACCACCCGGATCTGGCTGGCGGCAGGGCTCGTGTTCGGTCCCGCACTCGGGATCGCCGGCGCTGTGATTCACCGCGGCGGCATCGCGGGCGTCCTGGCCGCGCTGCTGGTCCCGGCGGGTGCGGCCCTGCAGATGGTGTTGCTGCCGCCGGCGGCGGAAAGCCTGATGGCGCAACCGGTCCGGTGGACCGTCTGGGCCGGGGCGGCGGCGGCCACGATCCTGATCGTCCGGCGAGCCGGCCGATCGAGCACTGACCCCGCTCGGTAAGTCCGGCGCAAGACCCGTGCCCGGCCGTCAAGGCACGCAACCGCTGGTGGCGGTCGCCGGTCAGGCCTTCCGGAACCAGAAGGTGAGCCCGAGCCGGTCGTCGGTCCGGGCCGCGGCGTCGTCGCGGTCCGGGCCACCCTCGGCGTACGAGCTCGCCAGCACCTCCTCGGCGACCAGCCCGCCGTGCTCGCGCAGCGCGGCGGCGGTCTCCTCGTCGGTGGCCCGGTAGCGCAGCACGATCCGGTCGGACACCTCCAGACCGCTGCTCTTGCGGGCCTCCTGCACCAGCCGGATCACGTCGCGGGCCACCCCGGCCCGGCGCAGCTCCGGCGTCACGCGCAGGTCGAGCGCCAGCGTCGCGCCGCCCTCGGACGCGACCGCCCAGCCCTCCCGCGGGGTCTCGGTGACGACCACCTCGTCGGGGGAGAGCGTGACCGGTTCGCCGTCCACCGACACCGAAGCCGTACCCGAATCCCGCAGTGCTGCCGCCAGCTCCGCCGCGTCGGCGGCGGCGATCGCTGCCGCAACGGCCTGCACCCGCTTGCCGAACCGCCTGCCCAGCGGCCGGAAGTTCGCCTTCGCCGTAGTGTCCACAAGGGAGCCTCCGGCGCCGGTCACCTCGCCCACGTTGAGCTCGGACGCGATCTCGGCGAGCAGGTCGGCGGGCAGCCGGTCGAAGCCCGGCGCGGACGCGAGAGCCCGGCCCAGCGGCTGCCGCACCTTGACGCCCGAGTCGGCGCGCGCGGTGCGGCCCAGCTCGACCAGCCGGCGCACCAGGGCCATCCGCTCGGCCAGGTCCGGGTCGATCAGCGTCTCGTCGGGCGCCGGGAACCCGGCCAGATGCACCGACATCGGCGCGTCCGGGGTCACCGGCACGACGACGTCCCGCCAGGCCCGCTCGGTGATGAACGGCACGATCGGCGCCATCAGCAGCGTCACCGCGGTGATCGTCTCGTGCAGCGTCGCCAGGGCCGCCGCGTCGCCGCGCCAGAACCGGCGGCGGCTGCGGCGCACGTACCAGTTGGACAGGTCGTCGACGAAACCGGCGAGGAGCTTTCCGGCCTCGTGGGTGTCGAAGGCGGCCAGCGCACGGTCGACGTCGACGATGAGCGTGTTCAGCTCGGACAGCAGCCACCGGTCGAGCACCGGGCGGTCGCCGGGCGCGGGGTCGGCGGCCGTGGGCGTCCAGCCGGCAGCGCGTCCGTAGAGGGACTGGAAGGACACGGTGTTCCAATACGTCAGCAGGGTCTTGCGGACGGCCTCCTGGATCGTGCTGTGCCCGACCCGCCGCGCCGACCACGGTGACCCGCCCGCGGCCATGAACCAGCGCACCCCGTCGGCGCCGTGCTGCTCCATCAGCGCGATCGGCTCGACGATGTTGCCGAGATGCTTGGACATCTTGCGGCCGTCCTCGGCCAGGATGCTGTAGGGCGTCCTAGGAAGTTGGTGGCCGGACAATGGAGCGTGTGGTGTTTTCCCCGGCCGTCTCCGATGGTCTCCACGACCCGGC
>NZ_JBFAZH010000761.1:0-3816 GCF_040681735.1 Actinoplanes sp. NPDC051633
GTCAGCGGCGGAACCTGCAAGGTGCTGGGTAAGCCGCTGACCAGACCGGAGCAGTCCCCGCGGCGCTTCGGCGACCTGTCGGGGTTCTGCATCCCGCCGAAGGCGTACTTGGTGCCCACGCACGCGTCCAGCCACTTCTTGGCGGCCGCCGCCCGCGAGTTCGGCACCAGCATGTGGAAGTGGTGCTTGAACAGCTTGTTGGTGGCGCCGCGCGCGCCCGACCCGCGGAGCACGCCCTTGCCGCCGCGGCACTCGTAGTTGACGCCGGCCAGCGTCATGCCGATGTGGCCGATGCCGGACTTCATCTCGTGCGGATAGGTGACGCCGATCTGGAAGAGCTTGGTCATCTCAGCTCGCCTCCGCGTCGGCGGGCAGCCCGGCCTCTTTCCGGGCCGCCTCGACGGCCTTCAGCTCATCGTCCGGATAGTCCTCTGTCTCCGGTGGATCGCCGGTGTCGACGTCGATGTTCGTGAAGAGATCTGCCTGTGGTTCCTCTCTGGGCACGATGATTCCTCCTGTCTGTGCGCAGGGGAGGATGGGATTGTGCCCTCACGATCGGCCCGCCCGGAGGCGCGCACCATCGGTTCGCGAGGCGTTTCTCCGGGCGGTTCGACCTGAGTAAGTCCGTCCGAACGGGCTACTTCGGAGGTTATTGCGGTGGTTCCGTGCCGTTCTGCTCGCTCACCAGAAATTCCGCGTACCAGTCGGGCCAGTTCTCGTCGAACTCGCCGCCGTTGCGCTTCTCGTGCTCGCCGTGGGCGGCCGCGGCCCGGCGCAACGCCGCCGCGAGGTCGCTGGTCGACGAGTACGTGGTGACGCCGGTGTCGACCCGCCCGGGCAGCCGGGAGGTCACCTCCTGCAGCAGCCAGCCGTTGCCGTCGGGGTCCTTGAACTCCGCGTACGAGCTGTAGGTGGCGCGGGCGGGCGCCGGGCCGTCGCCGCGGCCGTCCGGCGTCACGTGGTAGAGGTCGCTGACCTCGACCCCAAGCTTGATCAGGTCGTCCCGCGCGGCCTCGATGTCGGAGACGATCAGGAACAGCCGCTGGGCCGAGCCCGGCGGGGGCGCACCGGCACCGGTGCTGAAGTGGATCGAGGCGCCCGATCCCGGCGGGGTGAACTGGATGGCGCGGTGGCCGCCGAGGATGAGATCGGCGTCGAGCCGCCACCCGAGTTTGGTGTAGAACTCCTTGGCCCGATCCAGATCGGCGACCGGGATGGTGACGACCTCGAGCTTGAGGTCCTGAGAGGTGCTCATCGCTGTCTCCCTGTGGTTGAGAGCAGTACCGGGAGCGTGCTGTCATCAGCATTCTGTACCGTCCGCAGCCACCTGACTACGGTGGTCGCATGCCGCACCGGGCCGGCCGGCGGTTATTTGCTGGCGCGCCCGGCCGGCCGCTCCGTACGGTCCAGCCGGTGACGACGACCGAGGATCGCCGAGCCGGCCCGTGAGCGGCGCCGGCCCGGACCTGGGCGCCACCTTCGTCCGGTGGGTCTTCTGCCGAGCCGTGCTGCACCGTGGCTGGTGGCTGGTGACCAGCATCTACCTGGTCGTCGACGCCCGGCTGACGGCCTCGCAGCTGGTGCTGATCGGCGTCGCCCAGGCCGGCATCGGCCTGCTCTTCGAGATCCCCGCCGGCGTCGTCGCCGACACCCTCAGCCGCACATGGTCGCTGGCCGTCTCGCACCTGCTGATGGGCGTCGCGATGCTCACCACCGGCCTGGTCACCGACTTCCGCGCGGTGCTGGCGACCCAGATGTTGTGGGGTCTGTCGTGGACCTTCGCCAGCGGCGCGGACGTGGCGTGGATCAGCGACGAGCTCGACGAGCCGGCGCGGGTGCCGGTCGTGCTGATCCGAGCGGAGCAGGCCCAGCTCGGCGGGACGGTCGCCGGGCTGGCCGGCATCGGCGGGCTGGCCTGGCTCACCGGGCGCGCGACGGCGATGGTGCTCGCCGGAGCGGCCATGCTGCTTCTCGGTCTGTACGTCGTCGCCGGCTTCCGTGAGCGGCGCTTCGTCCCGGCGCCCGCGCGGCGGTGGCGGGCCGGCCGGCGGATCCTGGCGCACGGGTCCCGGCTGGTCGCCGCCAGCCGGGTGCTGCTCGCCGTCTTCGCCGCGACGTTCCTGGTGAACGGCGTGATCGGCGCCTTCGGGCGGCTCTACCCCCTGCGGCTGGTCGAGCTCGCGCCGGCCGTCGATCCGACCGTCTGGATCACCGGTCTCAGCGTGGTGATGTGCCTGGCCGGCGCGTTCGCCCTGCGGGCCACGCAGCGCACGATCGACGGCCCGCACACCGTCCGGCGTGGATACGTCGCCGCCTGTGCCGTCGGCGTGATCGGTGTCGCCGGGCTGGCTCTCGCGCCCGGCCCGGCCGGCGCCGGTGCCGCCGTCGTGCTGGCCGCGGGCGCGTTGCCGCTGACCCGCAGCTTCGGCACCATCTGGGTCAACAGCGAGACCACCGGTGCGGTCCGCGCGACCGTGCACTCGCTGTTCGCCCAGGCCGACTATGCGGGCACGATCGTCTGCGGGCTCGCCGTGGCGGTCATCGCCGGCCGCGCCGGCCTGGTCTACGCCCTCGCCGGGTGCGTCGCGTTCCTGGTGGGCGCGATCATCGTCGCTCAGCGAGCGCCGCGGCGATGAAGTCGAACGCGGACGGCACGGCCGTGCTCCAGTAGCCGAAGTTGTGGTCACCGTCGCGGTAGTCGCCGGCCGACCGGGCCGCGGGCAGCGCCTTCTCGAAGGCGCGCACGTTGTCGTAGAGGCTGTCGTCGCGGCCGCACCACAGGCCGACCTTCGTCCCGGCCAGCTTCGGCGCGCCGGCGAAGACGGCGTCGCCGGGACCGACGGCGGGGGAGAAGGCGGCGACCGCGCGTACGAAGCCCCGGAAGGTCTCGGCCAGCAGCAGAGATCCCGAGCCGCCCATCGACCAGCCCCACGCCGCCAGGCGGCTCGTGTCGAACCCGGCGGCGGCGCACCACGCGGGCACCTCCTCGTGCACCATCCGCTGCGGATCGTCGCCGCCGTGCGGCTTCCAGGCCAGGCGGTCGCCGGTCGCGCCGGCGAGGACGAACGGCGCGGCGCCACGCCGCACCGCGTCGGTGAGGAAGCGGCCCAGGCCGAGCGTGGCGAAGTCGGCCGGGCGCTTGGACCCGCCGTGCAGGACCAGGCAGACCGGCAGGCCGCGCCCGTCGCCGTGGCCGGCCGGAACGGCGGTGTAGAAGTCGACCGTCCGGCCGCGGACTTTGGAGACCTTGGGCATCACACGTTCGTGCCCGGCCGGCGCCGACGGCACCACCGGCTCAGCGGTGTCGTTCCGCTGCCACCACGCGCCTGCGACTCCCGCCGCCACGGCCGAGCCCGCCACCAACAAGGTTCGTCGTCTCATCGAACGGCTAACGAGCTCGTCGGCTCTTCGGACGCGTTTCGCCGCCGCGGTCAGGCACCCGACACCGGCGCGGACGGCCCGGGCTTACCGTCGGCGGGTGATCCGCATCGCGACGTTCAACGCGAACAACCTGTTCTCCCGCTGGTCCTTCTCCGCCGAGGTGTCACGCACGGTCGCGGCGACGGCGCTGCCGGCCTTGCAGGCCGCCGAGCAGCCGTCCGGTGACGACGTCGTGCGGATCGTGCTGCCGTCGGGGGCGGAGCTGACCGGCATTCTGCGTACGTTCGCCGGCGGCCTCGTCGCCGGCAAGGACCCGAAGGCCCGCGCCTGGATCGCCCGCCGCATCGCCGTCCTGAACGCCGACGTGCTCTGCCTGCAGGAGATCGAGGACCAGGAGACACTCGACACCTTCTGCCGCGAGGACCTCGCCGCGGC
>NZ_JBFAZH010000762.1:0-3814 GCF_040681735.1 Actinoplanes sp. NPDC051633
GCCGACGGTGACCAGGCTTGCCGCGGCGCCCTGGGCGCGGTGCTCACCCAGGGGTACCGTGACGAGGCGGCCGACCGCGGACGGGACCAGGCGCTGGCGCAGGCCGCGGTCATCGAGGAGATGGCGGTCGCTCCGGCGCTCGACGGCGCGGATCTGACCGCCGGTCTGACTGATCAGCAGCGTGAGCGGCTGCAGACCGCCACCGATCTGGCCATCTTCCGCGGCTCCGTAGTCCGCATGCGGGTCCGCGACTTCGCCGGCCGGGTGGCCTTCGCCGACGACGGGTCCACGGCGGGCGGCGTTTCGGTGTCCGATCCGTCGTTCCGGGCGGCCGTGGCCGGGCACGCGGCTGCGGCGGTCGTCCGGGATGACTCCCGGTCGAACGGTGTGGTCATCCGCGTGTTGCAGCCGGTCATCATCGGGGCGTCCGGTCAGGCCGTCGGCATACTGGAGTTGTACTTGCCGAACGAGGCGATCGCGGCGCACCTACAGGAGCAGGTACGCCGGGCGTACGTACGGCTCGGTATCGGCCTGGCGGCGCTGTACCTGGTTCTCGCGGTGATCTCGTGGTCGACGACGCGCTCGTTGCGCCGCCACGCGGCCCGCCACCGGCACGAGGCGTTGCACGACGCCCTCACCGGCATGCCTAATCGCGCGGCGTTCCGCGCGCACGCGGAGACTGCGCTCGAAGCCTCCGGCCGCAGCGGATCCGGGGGCGCGATCGTGCTGGGCGACCTCGACCGCTTCAAGGAAGTCAACGACACCCTCGGGCACCACGCGGGCGACGAGTTGCTGCGGGTTGTCGCGCAGCGTCTGGCCGGCGCCGTGCGTACCGGTGACACGGTGGCCCGCCTTGGGGGCGACGAGTTCGGGCTCGTGCTGCCCGGCGCGGACGCCGATGAGGTCGTCGAGCTGCTGACCGGTGTGCGGGACGCGGTGACCGAGGACATGATGCTGGACGGCGTGCCGCTGAGCATTGAGGCGAGCTTCGGCGTCGCCCTCTACCCGGCGCACGGCACCGACGTGGAGGAACTTCTGCAACACGCCGACGCTGCGATGTACCGGGGCAAGCGCGGCACGTCTGGAATTGTGATTTACTCCGGTCAGCCGGCCGACCATTCGACGGCGTGGCTGACAGTCCAAGCCGAGCTACGGCATGCCGTCGAACGGGACGAACTGGAGCTGCTGTACCGGCCGAAGGTTCGTCTGTCCGACGGCGCGGTCACCGGTGTGCAAGCGCTCGTACGGTGGCAGCACCCGCAACGGGGTCCACTGCCGCCCTCGGAGTTCCTTCCCGCCGCCGAGCACTCGGGTCTCATCGAGCCGCTCACCGCCTGGATCCTGCGGCGGGCCCTCGCCGATCAAGCGGCATGGGCGGCGGCCGGTCATCCGTGGCCGGTGTCGGTAACCATCTCCGCCCGCAATCTCGAGGCGCCTGACTTCCCCCGCCTCGTCGCCGATCTGATCGCCGGCACCGGCGCCGCCCCGGATCGGCTGACCTTGGAAATCATGGGCACCGCCGTGGCCGGACAAGCGGCGACCGACGCGGTTCGCACGCTCGCCGCGCACGGCATCGGCGTGGCGGTCGGCGACCTCGGCATCGACTGCGGCTTCCCGCACCTGCGCGACCTGCCGATGTCCGAAATCAAGATCGACCGCACCGTCGTCCGGGGCATGCCACATGACCGCCTGGACCAGGCCATCGTCCGCTCCGTCATCGAACTCGGCCACGGCATCGGCGTCCGGGTCACGGCCGACGGTGTGGAGACTCCCCGCGTACGCCGTTGGCTGGCCGAAGCCGGCTGCGACAACGCCCACGGCGACCTGTTTTCCAATCCGGTGCCCTGGCCGAACATCCTGGACCACTACACCCCCTCCGACTGCGAGCGGCGCGCCGTCGCGCAGCGCGACGACCCCGACCCGACCACCGGCGGCGCCCTCTCCGGCGCTGCTCCGGCATCCGCCGACCACGACGTCCCGGTTTCCCAAGCCGGATGAGACCAGCAGGAGCCCAGATGGCCCACCGTCAGACAATGCACCGTCTCGTGGCGGTCGCCGGCATCGCGACCACCCTGCTCGTCGGTGGCTGCGGCGGAGACCCGCTGCCCGACAACGCGGCGAACGGCGCCGCCGACACCATCGCGGTCAACAAGACCATTCAGCAGCGGCTGCCCGAGTCGATCCGGGATCGTGGAACAATCCGCTTCGTCACCGACCCCAGCTACGCCCCCATGGAGTCGTACGCCCCGGACGGGCGCACCGTAGTGGGCTTCGACGCCGACCTCGCCGCCGCCCTCGGCTCCGTGCTCGGCATCAAGATCGAAATGGTGCCCGCCGACTTCTCCACCGCTCTCGACGACACGGCGACCGGCGAATACGACGGCGTGCTGTCCGCGATGACCGACACGGTCGAGCGGGAGAAGAAGGCCGACTTCATCAACTACTTCTCCGCGGGCACATCCATCGTGGTGCGCCGGGGCAATCCTCAGGGTGTCACCGACCTCAGGGACCTGTGCGGCCAGGTGGTCGCGGTAGAGCAGTCCACCGTGCAGCAGGACCTGCTCGAGCGCTCGCAGCAGACCTGCGGCGCGAAGCCGATCTCCATCCGAACCTTCAAGACGAACGCCGACGCCCTGCTGCAGGTGCGCACCGGGCGCGCGGTGGCCATCCTCAACGACTACCCGCCGGCGGCCGAGCTGACCAGCGACCCGGCCACCCGCACCCACTATCAACTCGCATCCACCGTTCAGTACGAACCCGGCATGTACGGGCTTGCGATAGCGAAGAACAACCCCGACCTGCGTGACGCTCTGCACGGGGCACTCGATGAGCTCATCCGCACCGGCGTGTACAACGAGTTGCTGCTGCGCTGGGGGTTGACGACCGGCGCCCTGCAAGCCTCTTCGATCAACGGCGCCGGCGGGGTCCCTGCCGGCGAGTGACGGGATCTCCCTGGTCAAGGCCGCGCTAGCAGCAGGCGTCCTGGTCTCCTCTGGGGGCGCCTCCGATGCCCGTCAGTCGTTCTTCGGCCCGGTCGGCCGCCAGCTCGTCCGGGTCACCTCGTTGAAGCTGCGCCCCGACGGCCGCAGGGTGCGCATATTCGGGTTGCGTGACCGGCCCGGTCCGGCACACACCGCCATCCATGACGATCTGGCCAAGGTCTTCGGGCTGCTCCAAGACGACCGGATCGACCCCTGCCTGGCTCGTGTCACCCCTTGGAGGCGACGAGGCAGGCGCTGACCTCGGTGTGGGCGGGACGCACACCCGGCAAGGTCGTTCTCATCCCGGCGCGGGTGAGCGAGGCTCGCCGCTCAGATTCCGGCTCGGCCTGCCGATCGTGCTCTGGGAATACGTCAGCGCATAAGTAAGGTAGGCAGCCATGCCGGAGAGCGTGCGCCGTTGGTGGGTGGTTGCCGGACCGCCAAAGGAGCTGCTGGCCCGCCTACGCTGGTTCTTCCTGGCGTTCGCTGTCTTCTTCCTGGTGACGTATCTGCCGCAGCTTCTGATCGAGAGCAACCGCTCCTGGCCGGTGCGTCTGGCCGGGGCCGGCCTGCTGATCAGCCTGGGGTCGTGGTGGCTGCGGTGCTACCGCCGCGGCCACTTCCCTGCCGCGGGCCTTGTTCTGGAGTGCACCACGTTCGCCGCCTGCATCCTCATCCCCAGCGACCCCTTCAAGGGTCTGGGCCTGTTGTACATCGCGGTCAACTTCCGCTCGCTCTACGGCTCCCTGCGACAGATCCTCGGCTTCGCCACGTTGGCCACCAGTTGCTTCATCGCTGCCTCATTTGCCGCTCCCCACCTGGGATCGGTCGAC
>NZ_JBFAZH010000763.1:0-3800 GCF_040681735.1 Actinoplanes sp. NPDC051633
CCGATGGCGCCGAGGAACGACTGCGGGGTGAACATGCGGACCGAGACGGTGCCGGAGTCGAGCCAGCCGTCCGACATGGTGTACGGCGCACCGGCCTTGCCGGCCGCGGCGAGCTGTTTCTTGGCCGAGGCGACGTGCGCATCGAAGTCGGCCAGCAGCTTCGCCGCCTCGGCCTGCTTGCCGGTGGCCTGCGCCAGCAGGGTGACCGTCTTGCGCATGTAGCCGACTGGGTCGGGCGCGTTCGAGCCGAGCACGGCGATCACCGGCACCTGCTTGGCGATCTCGGCGATCACCTTCTCCGGCAGGTCGGTCGTGGTGACCACCAGGTCCGGGTCGAGCGCGATGATGGCGTCCAGACTGGGCTCACCGCGGGTGCCCACGTCGGGGGTGGCCGGGTCGATCGGTGCGACCGTGTCCCAGGCGTTGTAGCCCTTCGTGTCGGCCTGGCCGACCGGCTTGACCCCGAGCGCCACCAGGTTCTCGGTGGGTCCCCACTCCAGGGAGACGACCTTGGTCGCCGGTTGTTCCAGGCGAACCGTGCCCCGCTCGTCGGTGACCTCCACCGGGCCGGATGGGGCGGAGGCGGCGGGCGCTGCGGAGTCGGCCGGATCCTCGGTGGTGCCGCAGGCCGCGAGGGCCAGCGAGGTGATGGCGACCGCCGTCGTGAACAGCGCGCGACGGGTTATGGGCATCGGGGGTCCCCCTCTGGTGATGGTGCGGGTTCAGGCGGTGACGTGCCGGTGGGTGTGCCGGCCGATCGGCTGGGTGCGGACGCGTCCGTCGTCGTCGACGTGCACGTCGATGCGCAGCGCGTAGACCTCGCTGAGCAGGTCGGTGGTGAGCACGTCGGCGGGCGGGCCGCTCGCGCGCACCGCACCCGACGAGAGCAGGACCACGTGGTCGGCCACGGCCGCCGCCTGGTCCAGGTCGTGCAGCACGACACCGATCGCGACGCCGTGCTCGTCGGCCAGGTCGCGGACGGTGTCGAGGATCTCCATCTGGTAACGCAGGTCGAGGAACGTGGTCGGTTCGTCGAGCAGGACCACCCCGGTGTCCTGCGCGAGGCAGGTGGCCAGCCAGACGCGCTGCAGCTCGCCGCCGGACAGCTCGTCGACCGGGCGCTCGGCCATCGCGGCGACGCCGGTGAGCCGCATCGCCCGGTCCACCACGGCCGCGCCCTCGGTGTCGCCGGTGCCGAACCGGCCGCGGTAGGGGTGCCGCCCGTACGCCACGACGTCGCGGACCCGGACCCCGCCCGGCGTGGGGCGGGACTGGGTCAGCAGGGTCACCCGCCGCGCGAAATCCTTGGGGCGCAACGCCAGCGCGTCGCCGTCGGGCAGCCGCACCGTGCCCGACCGGGGCAGGTGCAGGCGGGCGAGCGCCCGCAGCAATGTCGACTTGCCGGAGCCGTTCGGCCCGACGAGCGCGACGACGCGGCCGGCGGCCAGCTCGATGCCGGCGTCGTGCACGACCGTGCGGTCGTCGTACGCCAGCGTGAGCCCCGAGCCGGTGAGCGCCTGCCGTTCCATGAGGTGAGGCTAACCTAACTCGGCCGCGGTTCTCATCCCGGGGGTCGCCGCTCCACCAGAAACCCGAACCCGCAACCGGCCTGCAGGCCGCCTTATCCACCTCCCGGCAAAGTGCCAAAGTGTTTGTGAGAAGCAGTTCCGGAGCAGGCCGAAGGAGTGAAATGAGCCATGGACACCACGACCGATCCCGTCACCGCCGCCCGCGCGGCAGCCCTCTTCGTGAGTGACATCTCCGCCGCCGACCGGCCCACCCGCGACCAGGCGGAGCACGCCATCCTGCGGTCCATCCGCTCGCACGGCGGCAGCCGCGGGTGCTTCGCCGACATGGCCGCCTACTACGGCGACTACCCCGAGCTCGCGACCGCCCGGATGGCCTGGGCGCGCACTCTCGCCGAGGGTCTGCGCCGCTTCAAGCCGGCGCCGCGCCCCGAACTGGCCCTGGCTGCCTGAGCGTCGTTCAGTCGACCAGCGCCGGGATCGCCGAGAAGGCGTTGCCGGGGTCGTACCGGCGCTTGAGCGTCAGCAGCCGCTGAAGGTTGGCGCCGAAGGACTCCCGGGCGCGAGGATCGTCGTCGGGGCCGAGCAGGTTCGGATACCCGCCCGGCATCGCGACCGGATCGAGCGCCGCCACGACGGAGTCCGCCCACGCGCGATGCCGGTCCGGCGAGTCGCCCGGCTGCTGAGCCGGCGGATGACCCGGCTGCTGACCCGGCTGCCAAGCCGCGATGACCTCGATCGCCTGGTGCGCGGTGCGCTGAGCGAAGGCGGTGGCGCCCGGATCGACCCGCGCGGCGGCGCCGTGGAACCGGTTGACGATCAGCGCCGAGTACGGCGAGCTGACCCGCTCCGCCGCGTCGGCGAGGGCGTCGGCCGCGGGCGGCGACACGTCGGCGAGCCAGCGGCTCCGGAGCAGATAGTGGTTGCCGTCCACGATGGCGGCGTCGAACATGCGCAGCGCCGCGGCGTACGGCATCGGCCCGACCTGGTCGACGATCGGATGCCCGAGCGACCGCATCGTCTCGATCGCCCGCTCGCCGGCGGTGAGGTCGGCGCCGGACCAGAAGGGACACAGGAAGGCCAGCGGTCCCTCCGGGCCGGGCAGGAAGCCCGCCATGACGGTCAGCTCGTCGGGGGCGCCGGCCACGATCTCGGCATAGCCGTTGAGCACCGCGCGGCCCTCGGCGAGGGGGAACATCAGGATTCCGGCGAGCACGACCGGCAACTCGTGCAGGCGATACCGCAGGGCGGTCACCACCCCGAAGTTGGCGCCCCCGCCGCGCAGCGCCCACCACAGGTCGGTGTCGGCGTCCGGCCCGGCCGTCGTGGCGGTGCCGTCGGCCAGGACGACGTCGGCGCCGATCAGGTTGTCGGCCGCCAGGCCGAACCGGCCGATCAAGGGGCCGTATCCACCCGCGGTGGTCAGCCCGGCCAGGCCCACTCCCCCGACCACGCCGGTCGCGGCGACCAGCCCGTGCGGCGCCGCCGCGGTCACCAGGTCGATGCTGACCGCGCCGCCCTGCGCCGTGGCCGTGCGGCCGGCCGGATCGACCGTGACCTCGCGCATGCCGCTCAGGTCGATCACCAGGCCGCCGTCGCGCAGCGCACGCCCGGCCCAGTCGTGGCCACCGGCCCGCACCGACAGGGGCACACCCGCATCGTGGGCGACCCGGACCACGGCGGCGACCTCGCCGGCGTCCGCACACCGGGCGATCATGGCCGGCTGTCGTGTCACGGCGGCGTTCCAGACACGGCGGGCTGCCTCGAACCCCGTCCGGTCGGGCGTGCACAGCCGCTCGCCGAGCAAGCTCCGCAACGCCCGCGCGGCGCTTGTCAGGTCTCCAGTCGTACCGACCGCGGTCATGACGCCTCCACATCCGGCAGGTGGCCAGTCGTCCGAGACCCTAGCGTCCGGTTACGGAGGGTGCCGTCAGGAACACGACTCGCTGGCGATGCAAACCCGGGGGTGTCACGAGCCGAAGAGGAGCGTGACGGCGAGCATCACCGGCAGGCAGCAGACCGTGGAGAGGAAGATCGCGTCGCGGACCAGCACCAGCCCGGTGTCGGCCCGCTGCGCGTAGAGGTAAATGTTCTGCGCGGAGGGCAGCGCCGCCAGGATGGTGACGGTGTACTGCGCATCGCGCGGAAGGCCGAGCGCCCACGCCAGCAGAACGGCCGCCACCGGCATCACCGCGACCTTCAGCAGCACCGCCACCACGGTCGGCCGACGATCCGGCCCGGGTGCCAGGACCCGGCGGCCGGACAGGGACATGC
>NZ_JBFAZH010000764.1:0-3794 GCF_040681735.1 Actinoplanes sp. NPDC051633
GACGACCCCGACCCGGACGATCCGGCGCCGGCGAGGGTGGCGCGGCTGGTGTTCGGGTTCGGGCCGCACGTCTGCCCCGGCGCTCGGCCGGCCCGGGCGCTGATGGTCGTGTGGCTGACCGCCCTGGCGCCCTACCGGCCGGTGGTGGTGCGGGCCCGCGCCGACCGGCGGGCCGCGCTGCCCTCCTGGCGTGAGCTGGTCGTGCGGGCCGGGACCCGATGAGGGTCGCGGTCACCGGGGCGAGCGGCTTCTGTGGGTCGGCGGTCGCCCGCCTGGCCGCCGCAACGGGTGACGAGGTGATCTGCTGCGGGCGCCGGCCGGGGCCGGTCGGCGAGCACCGGCGCTGGGACGCGGCCGCAGACGCGCCCGATCTGTCCGGCGTGGACGCGGTGATCCATCTGGCCGCGGCCGTCGGTGACGCGTCCGGGGACCCGGTGTTCCGCGCGGTCAACGTGGACGGCGCCCGGCGGTTGCTGGACGCGGCGCGGGGACAGCCGGTGATCTGGGTCAGCTCGGCCAGCGTTTACTCCCCCGGGCCGTACCCGGAACCCGTCCGGGAGGACCATCCGACCGGCGGGCAGCGCAGCGCCTACGGCCGCACCAAGGCCGCCGGCGAGGCGCTCGCCATCGAAGCCGGCGCGGTCGTGCTGAGGCCGCGGGCGGTCTACGGTCCCGGCGATCCGCATCTGCTGCCACGGTTGAGCCGGGTGGTGCGGGGCGGCCGTGCGTGGCTGCCCGGCCCGGACGTGCCGATGAGCCTGACCGCGGTGGGCACCCTGGCGCAGGCGTGCGTGGCGGCGCTGCGTGACGGGTGGCCGGCCGGGCCGTACAACATCGCGGATCCGGTGGTCTATCGGCGGGATGACGTGGTGCGAGCGGTGCTCGGCGCGCCGGTCCGGCACGTACCCGTCGCCCTGGCCAAAGCCGTGGCAACGGCGAGCCGCAGCAGGGTCCTCACCCGCTATGCCGTCGATCAGCTCACCGACGGCATGGTGCTGGAGACGTCGAAGGCCGCCGCGCTGGGGTTCCGCCCGCCGTCCTCACTTCGTCCGGATGGAGTGTGAGCGGGCGACGGTCGCGGCGTGCGTGCCGTCACCGCTCTTGCGGGTGACCACCGCGTCGACGGAGAAGACGTAGTGGGTCTTCGGCGACAGGTTGGGGATGGTGGCGTTCATCTGGCCGCACGGCGTCCGCGGTTTGACCGTGGCATAGCCGACGTCGCGCTGCGCGCCGACCACCAGGTCCTGGCTGATCGCGTAGAGCTTGAACTCCACCAGGTTGTAGCCGCCGACGTTGTACCAGCTCAGCTCGGCGCTGGTGGAGCCGGGCGTGACGTCCAGCCCGCCGATGCGGGAGAAGTTGAAGGTGTTCGGCGAGCAGGTCGGCGAGGGGGTGGCGGCCGTTCCGGTGCCACCGGCGCTCAGCGGCAGGAATCCGAAGGACGCGCCCGGCTTCGGGGTGCCGCCGCTGGTCGGGGTCGGCGACGGCGTGGGCTTGCCCCGCTCGGAGACGACCCAGCTCGGGCCGTCGCCGCCGGTAGCCGCGTCGGCGCCGCTGCCGCCGGGCGTCGGCGACGAGCCGGGAAGCAGGCTGCAGCCGGACAGCAGCGCCGCCGCCAGAGCCGGCACCACCGCCGCCACCCACCGTCGCGGGCGGGCCCGACCTCCACGCCTCATCACGGAGGTCAGATCGGACCGCGACGGCGGCCGCTTAGCTATTGGGAGGTGATCTGTGGCATCGCGTTGCTGCCGTAGTAGTCCCGGGTACGCCGGGCCAGGTCCTTGGTGGCGGCCGAGTTGGCCCACGTGCCGAGAATGACGGCGGCGCCCGGGATCACCTTGGCGAACATCCGCTTGGCCGCCCGGATCCCGGCCATCTGAGCCAGCTTCACGCCCAGCTTGAGCATCACGCCGGTGAGGGGCCGCTCGCCGGAGTTCGCGAAAAGCCGGCTCGCCCTCTCCCGCCCGGCCGCCACCCCGAGGGCCAGCCGTGCGGACTCGGCCACCTTGTGCACCCTCTGCAACACCAGAAGGTCGGTCGCCCGGTCGGGATGGGTGGGGTCGAGGCCGTACGCGGCGGCCATGTGCAGCACCATCCGCGCCTGGGTCCAGGCCAGCACCCCCACATCGACGACCGCGCCCGGCAGGCCGGTCGCACCGGAGACCGCACCGGAGAGCCGCGCGTGGTTGGTGAAGCGCTTCGAGGCCAGCTGGCCGAGGGCGCCGGGTGTGATGCCCGGGTTCTGCACGCGCAGCCGCTCGACCCAGCGCTGGGCCTCCGGTCCGAGCCGGCGCACTGCCTCGAGGGCCAGGTGTTCCGGCGCGTACTGCGGGTCGGCCTTCATGCGCGCCCACAGCGTGCCGGGCGGCCCGGCGGCGGGGTCGTCGCCGGCGATGGGGTCAGGGTCAACGGCGGGAGAGGGTTCAGTCACAGATCGCTCCGAGGGAGAGGTGGATCTACAACCATTGTGCCGTGCGGATGCACGTGCACGCGACCATCGACGCAACGAACGGTGCCTGAGATGCACGGAACAGCCCCAAAAGACCCAGTCCGGCGGCGATAGTAGGAAACGTGAAAACCGCCTTCGCCAACTGGTCTCTGAACGCCAAGATCCTGCTGATCGTGGCAATGCTGTCGGCCGTCGGGATCGGCGTGGGCGTCTTCGCCATCCGGCAGATGAGTCAGCTCAACCACTCGGCGGAGGCTCTCTACGCGGGCAGTGTGGTGCCGGCCCAGCGGCTCGAGGACATCGCCACCGACATCGGGACGATGCGGGCGACCGTACTCAATCATGCCCTGACGAGGTCGCCGGCCAGGAAGACCGACTACGAGGCTGCCATCAAGGCCAGCGACGCCGTATTCGACCAGCACGTCGCCGAATACCGCCCGCTGACCGCCGACCCCGCCCTGCTGGACCAGTTCGTCGCCGCGTGGGCGGCATACCGTGAAGCGCGCGACAACACCTTCCTGCCGGCCTCGCGGGCCGGCGACCGGACCGCGGTCGAGCGGGCCCGGAACGAGGAGCTCACCCCGGCCGCCCAGACCGCGATGACCGAGGTGAGCGAGCTGGACGACGCCCAGAACAACGCCGCGAAGACGGAGGTGGAGCACGCCCGAAGCCGGTACGAGAGCGCCTTCCGGGTCACTGCGATCGTGCTGGCCGTCGGCCTGGCCTCCGCTGCCGCACTGGGCCTGTTGATCGCCCGCGGCATCGTCCGCCGGGTGCGTTCGGTCTCCGAGGTGATCAAGTCCATCGCCGACGGCGACCTGACCCAGTCGGCCGCGCTGGACAGCACCGACGAGATCGGCACCATGGCGTCCGAGCTCGACCGGGCGAGCTCGACGCTGCGTCAGACGGTGAGCCGGATCAGCCAGAGCAGCCTGACCCTGGCCGGCTCCGCCCAGCAGATGACCACGGTCAACGGCCGGATCGCGGTGAACTCGGAGGAGACCAGCTCGCGGGCCGACATGGTGGCGTCCGCGGCCGAGGAGGTGTCGGTCAACGTCGCCACGGTGGCCGCGGCGGCCGAGGAGATGAGCGCCTCGATCCGCGAGATCGCGGGCAGCGCCGCCGACGCGGCCGGGGTGGCCCGTGGCGCCGTCGACGTCGCGCACTCGGCCAACAACACGGTGGCCAAGCTGGGCGCCTCGTCGGCGGAGGTGGGCAACATCGTCAAGGTGATCACCTCGATCGCCGAGCAGACGAACCTGCTGGCGCTGAACGCGACGATCGAGGCGGCCCGGGCGGGCGAGGCCGGCAAGGGCTTCGCGGTGGTGGCCAGCGAGGGGAAGGA
>NZ_JBFAZH010000765.1:0-3786 GCF_040681735.1 Actinoplanes sp. NPDC051633
GCTCGCCAACCATGGTGAGGTCCGGATCGTCCCAGCGTCGCCGGAGGTCGTCACCGACGGTGTCATGGGCCGAATACGCGACCCAGCGCGGCGTGGGCGCCGCCTCCGCGTCGGTGAGGAAAATGGTGACCTGTTCCCAATCTCCCTCGTGGTCGTTGACGCCGCCGAAGGACGATCGCCAGTCGTTCATCCAGTAGTAGAACCAGTACTGCAGCACCAGATACCCGCCGTCGCGCATGGCTCGGCCGTAGTAGGTCGGCGTCTGATCGGAGCACGCGTACGCCCGGTGTGCCGCGGCGGTGAAGCCGCCGGGCACCGTCCCGCGCAGGATGAGCGTTAAGCGCACGCCCGCGTCGACGAGCCGGCTGGGCAACCCCACGACCGCGAACCGGCTGGAGGCCCGGAACGGCGGCCGGCTGCGGCGCCAGGACCGGTACGCCTTGCTGTTCAACGGATCGGCCACCCGCCGCAGCGACAGCGCATCCGCGGCGTGGCGGCGGCCCAGCTCGGCCAGCGAGTCCAGGCCGAGACTGCCGGCCGGAGCCAGCTCGGTGCTCGTCTTGTGTCCGCCGCGGACCAGCGCGCTGCCTGCCACGAAATCATCGACCGGCGACGGCAGGAACAGTTCCCCGGCAGTGAACCGCACCACCGGTTCGAAGCGGCGCAGCAACACCAAGGCTCGCTCCGGCGGCACGCTGGCGGTCATGTGGCCGGCTGCGGATCGGTCGTCGGCTCCGGGTTGAGCCGGACATCGACGGCAGGGCCCATCAGAACCCCCACACCAGAGGAATGACCAGCAAGGAGACGGCGAGCCACAACGCCATCAGGGGCAGTCCGAGCTTCCAGTAGTCGCCGAACCGGTATCCACCCGGCCCCATCACCATCATGTTGGCCGGGGTCGCGATCGGGGTGAGCAACGAGGCCGCGCCGGCCACCGCGACCAGCATGAGGATGGCATGCACCGAGACACCGGTCTCCCCCGCGGCGCTGACCGCGATCGGCACCACGATGAGCACTGTGGCGGTATTGCTGATCACCTGCCCCAGCATCGCGGTGAGCAGGAACAGGCCGGCCATGAGCAGGTACGGGCTGCCGGAGCCGACCACGTCGAGCAGGATTCCGGCGACCAGGTCGGCGGCGCCGGTCTCGGCGATGGCCGTGGACAGCGGGATCAGCCCGCCGACCAGAACGATGGTCTGCCAGGACACCGCCCGGTACGCCTGCGGCGCGGACACGACACGCAGCAGCACCATGGCGGTGGCGGCCAGCAGGCCGGCGATCGCCGGCGGGACCGCGCCGGTGGCGAGCAGGACGACCATGCCGGCGAGCACGGCCAGGGCGCGCTTGGCCCCGGGACCCAGCGGCAGCGTCTGCCGGCGTACCAGGTCCGGAGAGTCGACCACGAGAATCGTACGGTCGTTGAAGAGTGCCTCGATCTCCGGCCAGGCGCCGTGCAGGAGGAGCGAGTCGCCCTCGGTCAGCTCGATCGACCGCGGTCCGCAGTCGCGACCGCGGCGCTGCACCGCGAGGATCACCAGGTCGGTCCCGCGCCGCATGCCGGGAAACACCGTCTCGCCGACCAGCACGGAGCGGGGTGGCACGACAACTTCCACCACGCCGAACTCCCGGCTGATCAGCGGGTCGCCGGCTTCGCCGGTCATCGGCTGCATGCCGACCGCCATGCCCTGGTCCACCACGAACCGGCTCACCGCCGGGGAGGGGCCGCTGACGACGAGCACGTCGTCGGCGCTCAGTGCGGTGCGCACCATCGTGGGAGCCGGCGCGTCGGTCTGCGCGCCGATCAGGTCGACCCCGGGGTACCCCGACAGGTCCAGCGCGGTGGGCGAGGTGCCGATCAGGGGTGATCCCGCGCGTACGCGCAAGCGGTAGAAACCGTTGTCCAGCCGGTAGTGCCCGGCGAGGGTCTCGGCGTGCCGGCCGAGGTCCGGGGGAAGGGTCCGCGACGTGCGATGCGGTAGCACTCGTGCACCGAGCAACACCGTGAGCGCGATCGTGCCGACGACCAGAGGTAGTCCGACGGCGGCGTAGGAGAAGAACCCGAAGCCTTCCCCGCTGGCGTCGCGGGCCGCGTCGGACACGATGACGTTGACCGGACTGCCGGTCAGGATGAGCAGCGAGCCTGCGTGCGCCGCAAAGGCCAGCGGTAACAGCAGCTGCGAGGGCGACATCGCGGTACGCAGCGCGACCACGACGACCATCGGCAGCAGCGCGGCGACCGAACCGTTCGGGGTGATCAATGCGGTGAGCGCCGCGCCGAGCAGCATCACCACGACCAGCAGTCGTGAACGCCCGCTGCCGGCGCGGCCGGTCAGCGCCTGCCCCACCCAGGTCGTCACCCCGGTCGCGTCGATGCCCTCGCTGACCACGAACAGAGACGCGATGAAGATGACGACGGGGTCGCCGAAGCCGGCGAGCACGTCATCGGCGCCGAGCAGTCCGGTGGCGTAGAGCGCCAGGGCGGCGAGGATCGCCACGACACCGACCGGCAACCGGTTCCAGACGAAGACCACGATGACGACGCCCAGGATGACCAGGCTGATTGCGGCGGGACTCATCGCGCCCCCTCACTTGTCATCGGGACCGTCGGCGCGCCGATCACCCATGGAGCACACCTTCGCGCGTGACACCGGTGGCAGCCATCGTCCTCGACGGACGATTCGACCGGCCACGCCACGGTCGCGGACCGTCACACAGTGGTGTGCGGATCAATCGTCCGCATCGGACGAGGCGGCATCGACCCCACGGGTCCACGCTGGCGCGCAGGAGAGCTGGAAGGAAGCGCATGAGCATCCCGCGAAACGGCCCACCATCAGCGGGCGGGCCGCAGTCCGATGCGTTCGCGTCCGCCTCGGGCCCGATTGTCGACGCGCGGCGACTGTGGGCCGGTGGTGGAGCCAGTGCGCTGGTCGCCGCCCTCGTCGCGATCGTCGGCGTGCTGATCTCCCGCGGGCTGTTCGAGACGGAGGTGGTCGGGGTGCGCAGCGGTGTACCGGTGACCTTCCTGGGGTTCGCGGTCGGGGCGGCGGTCGTGGCTCTGGCCGCAACCGGTCTTGTCCACCTGCTCCTGCGCTCCACGCCGCGTCCACTGGTGTTCTTCGGCTGGATCGTCGGCCTGACCACCGTCATCGGCGGGTTGTGGCCGTTCCTCACCGACGAATCCTTGGCCGTGCAGGTGGCTACCTCCCTGGTCACACTCGCTGTGGGGATCTGCATCGGCAGCCTGGTGAGCCGGGTCGCGGCCGTGTCGGTGCGCGGCCGGCCGGGGCACGCCGCCGACGTTTGGAGTTGACATGACCACCGAGCCGGAAGCTTCCACGCCCCGAACCGCCGCTGCGCCGGCGGAGTCGACCGACCCACCGGAGGTGGTGCAACGGCGCCGCACCGGGTGGGATGTGCTCGTCGGGGTGCTCCTGATCTTGGCTGGGTCGTTCGTGCTCGGCGACGTCGCGATCGCCACGGCGATCTCGGTGCTTCTTCTCGGCTGGGTGGCGTTCTTCTCCGGCATCGGCATGCTCGTCGGGGCGCTGGTCCGGATCAGGTCCGGCGGGTCTTGGTCGGTCGCCCTGGGTGGTGGCGTTCTCGCCGTGCTGGGCCTGTTCATCCTGCGCAACCCGGTGGTCGGGGCACTGGCACTGACCCTGCTCGCCGGCTCGCTGTTCCTGGCCACCGGAATCATCCGCATCTTCATGTCCGGCCACTTCGGCTCGGATCGCTGGGTCGTCGTCATCAGCGGCCTGGTCTCCGTCGGCCTCGGGGTGTTCGTGC
>NZ_JBFAZH010000766.1:0-3782 GCF_040681735.1 Actinoplanes sp. NPDC051633
TCCAGGAGCTTCGACAGCGCCTGATAGAGCCGGACGACCCGCGGGTTCTCGAGCTGCGCGAACTTGTAGGGCATCCATTCGTCGACCTCGCCGGGCCAGCGGGCCGCCATCAGGATCCACCCGTCCCGCTCGCCCGCCAGCATCCGCTCGGAGGTCCCGATCTCCCGCAGCCGATCGAGATAGGCGACCACCGTCGGCGAGAGGACCAGGTTGTCCCCGGCGGCGAGCTGCGCGATCTGTTTGCGGCTGTTCTCCAGCCGGTCGATCTCGTCGCGCAGGTGGGTGTCGATCCGTTCGACCGCCTCGGCGAAGGCCGCCTCGTCGGCCTCGAGCAACCGGCCGATCTGCGACAGCGGCACGCCGGCGTCGGCGAGGCTGCGGATCTTGATGAGCGACACGACGGCCGGCGCGCCGTACCTCCGGTAGCCCGAGGCGTCCCGCTCCGGCTCGGCCAGAAGCCCGATCTGGTGGTAGTGCCGCACCGCCCGCACCGTGACGCCGGCGTACGCGGCCAGTTGCCCGATGGTGAGCATGCTCTGATCCTCGCTCAGGAGATCTTGCGACGGTAGGTGAAACCGGCGAAGGTGACGGCGACGACGAGGAGGCCGACGCACCAGGCGAGGGCGGTCCAGATGCCGGTGCCGACCGGCTGCTCGGTGAACAGGGCCCGGACCGTGTTGACGATGGAGGTCACCGGCTGGTTCTCGGCGAAGGCGCGCACCGGGCCGGGCATGGATGCGGTGGGTACGAAGGCCGAGCTGATGAACGGCAGGAAGATCAGCGGGTAGGCGAAGGCGCTCGCGCCGTCCACGGAGCTCGCGGTGAGCCCGGGGATCACGGCGAGCCAGGTCAGCGCCAGGGTGAACAGGACGAGGATGCCGGCGACCGCGAGCCACCCCAGCACGCCCGTCCCCGACCGGAAGCCCATCACCAGGGCGACCAGGACGACCACCACGAGCGAGATCAGGTTGGCGACCAGCGAGGTCAGGACGTGCGCCCACAGCACGGCGGACCGGGCGATCGGCATGGACTGGAACCGCTCGAAGATGCCGCCCTGCAGGTCCATGAAGAGCCGGTACGCGGTGTAGGAGATGCCCGAGGCGATCGTGATGAGCAGGATGCCCGGCAGCAGATAGTTCACGTACGAGCCGGTCCCGGTCTGGATCGCGCCGCCGAGGACATACACGAACAGCAGCAGCATGGCGATCGGCGTGAGCACCGTGGTGATGATGGTGTCGGGGCTGCGCACGATGTGGCGCAGGGAACGGCCCAGCAGGACGGCGGTGTCGCCGAAGAAGTGCTTGTTCATCGCTGTTCTCCGTTCGGGGCGGTGCCGACGAGGCTGAGGAAGACTTCCTCGAGGGTGGGCTGCTTCTCGACGTACTCGACCTTGGCCGGGGGCAGGAGCCGCTTGAGCTCGTCGAGGGTGCCGTTCACGATGATCCGGCCCCCGTGCAGGATCGCGATCCGGTCCGCCAGATGCTCCGCCTCGTCGAGATACTGGGTGGTGAGCAGGACCGTCGTGCCGCCCTCGGCGAGATCCTTGACGGCCTGCCACACCTCCAGGCGCCCCTCCGGGTCCAGCCCGGTGGTCGGCTCGTCGAGGAAGATGACCGGCGGGTTCCCGATCAGGCTCATCGCGATGTCGAGGCGGCGGCGCATGCCACCGGAGTACGTCGCCACCCGCCGGCCACCCGCGTCGGTCAGCGAGAACCGCCTCAACAGGTCATCCGCGATCGCGCCGGTGTCCTTGAGGTGCCTCAGCCTGGCGACCAGGACGAGGTTCTCCCGCCCGGTGAGGATCTCGTCGACCGCCGCGAACTGACCGGTGAGGCTGATCGACTCACGGACGTCAGCGGGCCGCGCCGCGACGTCGAAACCGTTGACCTCCGCGCTGCCGGCGTCGGCCTTCAGCAGGGTGCAGAGGATCTTGACCAAGGTGGTCTTGCCGGCCCCGTTCGAGCCGAGCAGGGCGAAGATGCTGCCTCGTGCCACGTCGAAGTCCACACCGCGCAGCACCTTCAGGTCCTTGAATGACTTCTCCAGGCCTTGCACGCGTATCGCGTCATGGTCGGCCCGATCGACTACCGGAGGAATACTCATGCCGTAAGCATGGAAGGTTGACGCAGCGTCAGGGTCAAGTCTTGTGACTCAGCTCCCATCGACTACTTCGCCGACATGACCCTCGCCGGGTCGATGCCCACCGCCGACAGGACCGCCCGGGCCGCGTTGCGTCCCGGGCGGCCGCTCACGCTGCCACCCGGGTGGCTCGTGGAACCGGTGAGGAACAGGCCCCGAATCGAAGTGTCATAGGACGGCCAGCCCGCGATGACCTCACCATCGGGCAACCGGAACTCGCCTCCGTGGCAGGAGCCGCCGAGGTTGTGGGCGTTGTGGGCGGCCACGTCCCGTGGCGACTCGGCGCGCATGGCGAGGATGTCGCCGACCCCGAGGCCGCCGGCCCGTGCCCGGACCCGGTCGACGAACTGTTCGGCGTACCCCTGCCTGGCCTGGTCCCAGGAATCGTCGCCGGCAAGCTCCCAGGGCGCGATCGTCAGAATCTTGAAGGTGCCGCGACCCTCGGGTGCGCGGGACGGGTCGACGACGGTCTGGTTCACCACCAGCAGCCACGGATCGCTCGTGTCCACCTCGCCGCGGTAGAAGGCGTCGAGCTGCGCCACCACTCCGCGGGCGCTGCCGAGACCGGCCGCCACACTCGGCCGGCCGCCGAACGACAGATCGCCGCGCAGCGCCGCGTGCACGGCGAAGACGCTCAGACCCGGCCGCCAGGCGTCGCGGGCCGCCTGCAGATCATCGGTGTCGCCGGCCCCGCTCAGCAGATCCGGCAGCTGCGACAGGTGGCTGCTGGTGACGACGGCGCGGCGGGCCCGCACGCGCCGGCCATCGGTGGTCTCGACGGCGACCGCCCGGCCGTCCGCCACCTCGATGCGGGAGACCGGCGCGCCGGCTGCCACCGCGCCGCCGCGGGCGTGGATCAGCCGCTCCAACGCGGCGGGCAGCGCCCCGGAACCGCCGATCGGTGTCGACCAGCCGAACTTGAGCCGCCCGGCGGTGATCGACGCCGGCAGGACACCGGTGCCCGGCCGCCTCGGGTCCTGGATGGTGGCCATCGAGAGCCACAGCATCGCGTCGCGCACCGCGCCGGACTCGAAGCGTTCGTGGATCACGTCCCAGGCGCTGCGCCGCCGGAGATCGAGGTAGGCCCGCGCGTTGTCGGAGTCGCCGAGCGGCAGGCCGGAGGACCACCGGCCGTGCACCGGTGCCAGGGCGCCGTTCCACTCGTCGATGAGCTTGCGGAAGGCGGCGGCGTCCGGCGCCGACCAGCGGCCGATCTCGTCGGCGGTGGCGTCGAGATCGCGGTGGATCACCAGCGTGTCGCCGTTCGCCTGCGGCAGCACCACGGCCGGATCGGTGTGCACGTACTCCAGGCCCCAGCGGGACAGCAGGCCGAGCTCGTCGTCGACGAGCAGCGGGTTGGACTGGATGAGCACGTGCGCCGACGAGCAGGAATCATGCGCGAAGCCGGGCAGCGTCAGCTCCTCGGTGACCGTGTTGCCGCCGATCACCGGACGGGCCTCCAGCACGAGGACCTGCAGCCCCGCCTCGGCCAGGTAGCCCGCGCAGACCAGGCCGTTGTGCCCGGCGCCGACCACTACGACGTCCACTTCCCCGGGCAGCGAGCTCCTCCGGTGCCTCCTGGCGAATCGGCCTGGTCGATGGCGGCCACCACCGCCTCGGTGGTGAGCGGAAGGTGCCGCACC
>NZ_JBFAZH010000767.1:0-3780 GCF_040681735.1 Actinoplanes sp. NPDC051633
GGCCAGCTCGGCCCGTCCCAGCGGCAGCAGCCGTTCAGCGCCTCGTGCATGAACCACGGGCTGCGCCGCTCGGTGGTCGTCGGCCCGTACGGCGCGGCGAACCCCTGCGGATCGGTCAGCTGGGCCCAGGCCACGGAGTTCGCGGCCGGTGGCATGTCGAAATACCAGGGGACGAAGCCGATCTCCTCGCGATCGGTGATCTTCCGGCCGTCCCTCATGACGTGCTTGTAGAAGTCGCCGTCCCAGAGCAGCTGCTCCTGGCGTTCCCGCAGCCGGGTGGCCTCGCGGTCGTAGCGGGCGGCCTTCTGCGACTGCCCGGCCCGGCGCAGCAGCTTGGCCAGGGCGCGCGCGTCGCCGTACTGGTAGGCGTTCAGCGTCGGCCGGAAGCCGTCACCGCCGTGATACGGGTCGTCGCTCTGGTACGAACTGGCGGTGAACTCCATCGCGTCCCACACCGGCGTCTGCCAGTAGAGCCCGGTGGCCGTGTCGAAGTTCGTGCCCTTCCACGTCTTGTACTGCTTCTCCAACTCGGGCAGCCGGTCCAGCAGATAGCCGAAGTCGCCGCTCACCTCGGCCCGGGCCAGCGCCGCGTCGACCGCCCAGAACGAATACTGGTGCGCCCAGTCGTAGCTGTTGCGGCCCAACCCCTCGGTGTTCGGCTTGGCCTGCGAGCCGGACCCGCGCAGCCAGTAGTCGAGGTAGTCGTCGAGGTATCGCGTGTCGCGCAGCCACCGTCCCTCGTAGAGGTGGTGGCCGGCGGCGGCGTTGATGCCGCCGTTGGGCGCGGAGTAGCCGACCGGCCCGAGGAACTCCGAGACGATCCAGCCGTCCTCGGGCCCGGTGTACTTCAGCGCCTCCTTGAACGTGCGCCACCGGTAGTAGTAGGTCGCCTGGATGTCCTCGTCGGGCAGGTCGACGAACGGGATGTTCGCCTCGTACCACTCCGGCTCGGCCACCGGCCCGAGCAGCGCCCGGTGGTCGAGGATGTCGGTCGTCGCGCCCACGGCCGGGTAGATCGACGCGGGCACGATGCTCAGCACCACCGAGAGCAGGGCCTGCCACCGCGACACGTGAATCCCCTTCCATCGACGCCGAACCATATCGTGGCGGTACGACAAAGCCCTCGTACGGGCCGATCCGGGCCCCGGCTATCCTGTGTCCGGTGAGAATCCGGTACGTGCTGAACAACGCCTACGGCGCCGGCGGCACCGTTCGCACGGTGTTCAACCAGGCCAACGCCCTGTGCGGCGAGCACGACATCGAGATCGCCAGTGTGTACCGGACCAGGCAGGTGCCGGTCTTCACGCTCGACGAGCGGGTCCGGATGGTGACGCTGACCGGCCTGCGGGACGACGGCTCCCGCTTCACCGACGCCCCGGGCACCAACTCGCGGTTCTCGCGCAAGACGCGGCGGTTCCCCAGCCCGATGCCGCACCGGCGCGACTACCGCTACCGCCGCTGGGACCCGGTGGTGGACGCGGCGATGATCCGGTATTTCCGGGCCGAGCGGGACGGCGTGCTGGTCACCACGCGTCCCGGTCTCAATCTGCTGTCCGCCTGGTTCGCGCCGCGCCGGCTGGTGCGGGTCGCGCAGGACCACATGAACTTCGGGTCCTACCGGCCGAGGATGCAGGCGGCGATCCGCAAGGCGTACCCCCGGCTCGACGCCGTCACCGTGCTCACCCGGCAGGACCTGGCCCCGTACCAGGCGGCGCTGGCCGGGTCCGCGGTGCGGCTGGAGTGCATCCCCAACGGCATCCCGCCCCGCGAGGCGGCCTCGTCCAGCCCCGAGGCCAAGCGGGTGATCGCGGCCGGCCGGTTCGTCAACCAGAAGGGCTTCGACATGCTGGTCGAGGCCTGGGCCGGGGTGCAGGAGCGGCACCCGGACTGGCGGCTGGCGGTGTTCGGCAACGGTCCGCTGCGCGCCGGCCTGCAGGCGCGGGTGGCCGAGCTGGGCCTGTCGAAGACGGTCCGGATGCCCGGCATCACCAAGACTCTGGACCAGGAGCTGTCGGCCAGCTCGTTCTACGTGCTCAGCTCCCGCTTCGAGGGCCTGCCGATGGTCCTGCTCGAGGCGATGACCACCGGCCTGCCGGCGGTGTCCTTCGACTGCCCGACCGGCCCGGCGGACATCATCGAGGACGGGGTGAACGGCCTGCTGGTGCCGCCACAGGACGTGCCCGCGCTGTCCGCGGCGATCTGCGAGCTGATCGAGGATCCGGAACGGCTCAGGGCGATGGGTACGGCCGCGCTGAAGACCAGCGAGCGCTACTCCATGCCGGCCATCGCCGAAACCTGGAACAAATTGGTCCAAGACCTCGCCAAACGGTAGCCACGGACAATTCAGCCGAACCTCAGGCAAGCCTGAGCGAATCCACTGGGCCCTGCCCGATGGTGTTTCCCTACCCCGGAGAAACACCGGACAGGAGTCCCATGATGAGATCACTCGCCCGCCTCGGCGTCACGCTCGGCGTGACCGTCGCGGTCATCGCCCCGGTGGCCGGCACGGCGTCAGCCGTCGCCATCACCCCGTCCACCCCTCGGCTCGGCCGGCTGGTGCAGGTCGGCCCGACCGCCGAGCACGGCTTCCCGGCCTGGTACCGGGACAGCAACAACGTCCGGCTCGAGGCCTGCGTCACCGACGACCCGCTGTGCCCGGTGCTCGTCGACGAGGTGCCGAACCCGGACGTGCCGATCTCGTACCCGGACAACTTCCCGGGCGAGTTCTTCTACCAGCTGGCCGGCTCCACGGTCACGCTGACCAACGGTGTGCAGGCGACGATCGGCATGGACCTCGAGGGCGCCTGGGCCAGCGAGCAGGTGATCGACGGCGACCAGATGGTGTTCGGCCGGGTCCGGATCCGGTTCGACGCGCCCGAGGGCCAGCGCTTCCGCATCACCCACCCCTACGGCATCGACGACATCGTCGCCACCGACCGGGGCGTCAACATGACCGAGGACATCGGCACCGCGGCCGGCGCCTTCGGCCAGGCCCTGAACAGCCGGATCGGCCCGTTCCTGAAGTGGGACCCGGCCGTGCTCCCCTCCGCGCCGACCGGCTACACCGGTGACCCGGGCGTCGACCACAAGGTCGTGGGCAGCCCGTACAACACCAACTTCGTGCGGATCGAGCAGCTCGACCCGACCAGCGGTGCCGTGCTCGGCCAGGTCGGCTTCAACGACCTGTTCAGCGTCCAGGGCCGCTACGCGACCAACGCCGGCGTCGACATCAACCAGGCGACGTACACCACGGAGGCGGACGGGACCGGCTTCATCGAGGTGTACGCCACCAGCGAGCCCAACCAGGTCATCGAGGTGGTCTCCAATCCCACTCTCGGCTTCCGCGGCACCCGGCTGCGCGGCCAGAACGGCCGGTACTACGGCCGCTTCCCGGTCACCGGCTCGGTGCCCGGCGGCGCGACGATCGAGGTCGTCAACAACAGCGACCGGCCGGTCGCCCGCAAGACCGCCAAGCTGGTCGACGTCGTCCGCATCACCGACCTCAGGTACAACGCGAACCGGCAGGAGCTGACCGTCGACGCCACCTCGTCGGACCGCGACGCCGACCCGGGCGTGCTGACGGTGACCGACTTCGGCCCGCTCACCGGCTCCGCCTTCACCGGCGTGGCGGCGCCCCCGCCGTCGATCACCGTCACCTCCTCGGGCGGCGGCTCGGCGACCATGACGCTGACCGGCAACGGGCGGCTGTTCCTGCCGGACCGGCCGGTCGCGGCGGCGACGGTGGAGAACCCCGTCGTGCTCGGCCAGGTGGTCCGGCTG
>NZ_JBFAZH010000768.1:0-3773 GCF_040681735.1 Actinoplanes sp. NPDC051633
GCGGCCGCCTTCGTGCGCCGGTTCCGCGATCGGCGCGGCGTGTCGTCGGCGACCGCCGGGGTCGGTCGCTCGGTGGTCGGCACAACGGCCACCGGCGCGACTACGCCGGCATCGGGCTCGAGCCCGCCCGGTAGGTTCCCCTCGGCGGACGCCCCGCTGCGACGGTTGCCTACTTTACGGGCGGCAGCGGCAATCTGTTCGTACTTCTCCCGCCCTGCCCGCGCGCCCAGCACATAACCCGCGGCCAACCCGGCGGCCAGCTTCACAAACCTCATCTGACGTCCTCCATCTACTCAGTTGGTCGGGCCACTAGCCCGCAGCTCTGCGTACCCGTTCACTGCGGCACGACTCGCCGGCAGCCGTAAAGACCGCGGACTCTTCTCCTTGAATGGGTCCCAGGCGCACAGGCGCTGAGACCGATGGGGGCCATGAAGAGGCGTGACCAGACAGTGGCTCACGACATCATTGAGCGCGACGGCGGAGCGGTGCCGCCCTGCGGTTCGGCGGCGCGCATGAACTCAGCGATGGTCGCCTGGTCCGCCTCCGAAGGCAGACCCCAGCCGGGCCGGTAGCCGTACACCTGGTCCAGACCGGTGGCCGCGGTGCGGCCGTCAAGAATTTCGACGGAGCCGGTGTCGATCAGGCCGGGATGCTCGACGCCGCACGCCTCAGCCACCTTCAGCAGGTCGCGGCGCAGCGTCTTGACGTAGTTGGCGGCCCGCACGCTTTTGAGCGCTGGGTCCAGCCCCCGGGTCAACCAAGGGTTCTGGGTGGCGACACCGGTCGGGCACGTGTCGGTGTGGCACTTCTGCGCCTGGATGCACCCGATCGCCAGCATCGCCTCACGGGCCACGTTGACCATGTCGCAGCCCAGCGCGAACGCGACCACGGCGTTGTCCGGCAGCCCGAGCTTCCCGGCACCGACGAAGACCACTCGCTCGTGCAGGCCACGTTCGGCGAACTTGGCGTACACCCGGGCGAACCCGACCTGGAACGGCAGCGACACCGTGTCGGTGAAGATCAGCGGCGCTGCGCCGGTGCCACCCTCGCCGCCGTCGATCGTCACGAAGTCGACGCCGCGTCCGGTCGTGGCCATCAGCGAGGTGAGCTCGTCCCAGAAGTCGAGGTCCCCGACCGCCGACTTGATGCCGACCGGCAGGCCGGTCTCCGCGGCGAGCAGCTCCACCCAGTCCAGCAGGCTGTCGGTGTCGGAGAACTCGGCGTGCCGAGACGGGCTCACGCAGTCGACGCCCTGCGCGATGCCGCGGGTGGCGGCGATTGCCGCGGACACCTTCGCGCCCGGCAGCAGACCGCCGAGGCTGGGCTTGGCACCCTGGCTGAGCTTGATCTCCAGTGCCCGCACCGGGGCGCCGACCACCAGATCCTTGAGCCGCTCCAGGTCGAACCGGCCGTACTCATCGCGGCAGCCGAAGTACGCGGTGCCGATCTGCAGAACCAGGTCGCCGCCGTACCGGTGGTACGGCGACAGCCCGCCCTCCCCGGTGTTCTGCAGGCAGCCAGCCAGCGCCGCGCCCCTGTTCAGCGCTTCGATCGCGTTGCCGGACAACGAGCCGTAGCTCATGCCGGAGATGTTGACGACCGAGTCGGGCCGGAAGGCCCGCGCCCGGTCGCGCGCCGCCCCGAGGACCTTGGCACACGGTACGGACGCCTCGTACCCGGCCCCCGGCGTCGACCGGGGTACCGCCCGCCCAAACGTGCGGTGCTTGATGATCGGATACCGGCCGTGTACTCGATGTCGTTGTCGGTGCCGAAGCCGAAGTAGTTGTTCTCCTTCTTCGCCGACGCGTACACCCAGCGCCGCTGGTCGCGGGTGAACGGCCGCTCCTCGTTGTTGCCGGCCACGACATACTGCCGCAACTCGGGGCCGATGGCTTCGATGAGGTACCGGCCGTGGCCGATGACCGGGAAGTTGCGCAACAGCGCGTGGTCGCGCTGCAAGAGGTCGCGGACGGCTACTGCCGCCAACGCCGACACTGCGGCGGCCGCAGCCGCGCCGATGCCCAACTTCATACCGGATCATTTGCCGCCGAACGGAGCCGCTAAACAGCGGCGGGTCCACAAACGGTCCAGCGATCAGGCACGCTGAGCAACGAAGCGTGCAACGCGGTCTCAGGTCTGGTCGCCTCGCTCGCGTTCGCCGGCCCTCGGCGGTGACGGGGCGCCGAACGATCAGTTCACCTGAAAGAAGCACGTGGTGGTGGTGGTGGTGGTGGTGCGGATCCGGGCCACAAGGGCGGTGCTGTACCGGTCAGCATGACCGTCGGGAACCGCGCCCCAAACCAATGAACAGGCCGGATCACAGCCGGCACTAGCCGCTTGCAGGCCGAACGCGCCCGCGAGGAGCCCGCGACATGCGCAGGGTCGGTAGGAGGCAACGAGAGGCCCTTCGCCCGCACAGGAGAGGACAGCTGGTAAGTCCGCCTCGGCACGACGGAGTGTTCCGGGTCTATGCATGGACGCAGGAGCCGGTCCGCGTCACGTCGATGTTGCGGCGCGGTCCACCTGACGAGATGACGAGGTACCGTTCCGAAGCACAGAAGAGGTCTCCAGCTGCTCCCATTCTGCTCCCACCCGTAAGTTGCCACCGTCCGATGGCGACTTACGGCGATGACCTGCAAAGACTCCCCACCTGCAGCGATACGACTCGGCCGTCGTTAGAGGCGTTGAGCCCGCTTCGACTGTGTCAAAGAATGGTCCGCGCCGCTCTGACCTGCGACTCTGCGATGACCAGCATCAACGGCATTGCCGTTAATAGCAGTTCAGCGCAGTTGAGGACGGTCTGGAGCCGTTGGACACCCGCTGCTGCTCCCAATCTGCTCCCCGGTGTTCATGGAACAACGTGCGAAGAGGTCAGCGTGACGGATCGCTCAAAAGCAGCACGCGGCCGCGACAGTCGCTGAACCCACGGATTTGTCGGCAGCCGTGACGGTGGGCTGCCGTACCGTCGGGGCGGGGATCGAGCGTCCGCCGGCCGACCTGGCCACCATCGGCCGGCTCGCCGCCGAGGTGGACAGATCGCTGTGTGCCATGCGGTCGTTGACATTCGCGTGATGTCGCCGGCCCTGCGCTGCCCAGCAGTGGGCGCGGCTCGATGGGACCGTTGCCAGGGCACGCAGGCTGGGACCAGGCCGATGGCGCTGCACCCCGTCCTCGGCGTGCTCGTCCGGCCGATGCTGGCCGTCGTTTCCGCAGGACCCGCGGCATCCTGGTCGCCGGATCTCAGTCGGTGCGGGTGAAGTCGGCGACCCAGTTGGTCTCCCAGGTGTCGCCGTGGTCGGTCGAGAAAGCCTGCTCCCAGCGGCAGGCCTCGGCCGTGGCGACCGTCCACTGGTAGCGAACCCGGATCGGCCGGCCGTTCCAGTCCTCGTCGTCGTAGAACCGGCCGACGCCGTCCGGCTCGAAGCGCCCCACGGTCGGCGGCAGCGCAAGCCCGATGTCGTTACGGGCCCAGTAGAGTGACCACAGCTCGGTGGCCGGATTGAAGATTCGTACGGTGAGACCGGTGTAGCCCAGCTCCGGGAGCGTGACCTCGTCGATGTTGCCGCCGCCGTCCATCACACTCCAGCAGCGGGTGACACCGGTGAACTCGTACCATTCGTCGCTGTCGGCGAGGACGTCCCGCAGCCGACGCTGCTTCGAGGTCCAATTGCCGACAAATGTCGGCGCTCACCTAATTCCCCGGGGTTGGGCTCAGGTAATTCCCCAGGTGGTGGTCCTCGGGGTGTAGTTCTACTTGGTGTTGTTGGTGGTTG
>NZ_JBFAZH010000769.1:0-3773 GCF_040681735.1 Actinoplanes sp. NPDC051633
CCGCAGGCGCGTGCTGAGTCTGCTGAAGAAGCTCTTCGGCCTCGACGATCGTCCGGAACGACCCGCCGACGCCGACGTGGATGTCGTCCCGGTAGCGCGGTCCGACACCAGGATCTTCGGCGTCGAGGACGACGGCGCCTGGCCGGTCCATCTCGTCCGCGTCCTGCCTCCGCGCGATATCCAGCTTCGGGAGGAGCCGTGAACGCCGCCGTCGATCTGCGCACGATCTTGTTCGAGGACCCCGGTAAGACCGCCGCCACGATCACCGGCGAGCTGGTCGGCTGCAAGCCGGGGGAGGAGATCGGCGGCGCTCTCAGGCGGATGCCGGACGCCGCGAAGAAGGCCGTGCTCGACCGGGTCGGCACGGCGGCGAGCGAGCTGCTGGACCAGGATCTGACCGACATCATGGGCAGCGCGTGGAGCAAGCACTCCGCCCTGCGCGCCGCGGCGCTCGCGACCCTGACCGATCCGAGCACCGTCCGCGAGCCGGAGCTGGGCGCGCACACCATGTCGTTCAGACACGCCCCGGCCGTCGAGCTCCGCATCGGCGAGCACGCGGTCGCCACGGTCACCCTGCAGATCCAGCTCGAGTTGCAGATCAAGACCCTCAAGGTGACGGTACGCCGGGGGCGCCTCACCGCGATCCGGACCGGCTCGTGCGACATCGTCGGCACGCTGAAGGTGATGGACAGCCGGGTCGCGCATCGGACGGTCACCCTCGACCTGCCGGGTACCCTCTCGCTCGGCCGGGGGATCGACCTGCTGGCCGGCGAGGAGCCGTAATCAGGGCGGTGCGGTGGAGGAGCGGACCACCAGCTCGACGGCCAGCTTTTATGTGCAAGGCCTGGACGGCGTGGCCGGACAGCAGGCGGATCAGGATCTCGACGGCTATCCGGCCCATCTCCGAGAGGGGCTGCCGCACCGTGGTCAAGGCCGGGCGGACCGTGTACCGGTCGGAAATGCGGTTCGAGCTATGCTGCCGGCGAGTATTCGCTGATCAGTCCGTTGAGGATCTTCCTGCGACGGACCCGCGCGTCGACTTAACCGGCGCGACGGTGACTGCCGGCAATTGCGGACAGCGCAGGTCGACACAACGACCAAGCAGCCGAACCGTCCGCGCCATAAGCCAATGTGTTGACGCGGCGTTCTCGTCGACAGCATTGCCCCGACCGGGCGCAGGTAGCCACTGCGCCATCAAGCGGACGGGGCTCGAAGCGAGCTTTGGGCTGCGGCCGGTACCGCGGCGCACCAGGCGTTGCAGCTTCTGACCTCCTTGATCACTTAATCGGCGTACTCGAACAGGTTCTAGCACTCGCACAGCCTCGACCGACATCCGGTCCGCTACGCGGACCTCGCCCGGTGTGTCACCCAACCCGGCCAACGTTTGTGGTCACAGCACTAGCTGCTCGCGCGGCACTGGGCCTGTCCCCACAAAAACCCGGGACGGCCACCAATCGCTCAGCAAATCCGTGAGCTCGTGCTTCGACCGGCCGCGGAGGCGCCCACCTTTGGCGTCGTCGCTTCCGGGGTGACTCGTCGGCCTGGGTTACCAGGGTGCCGCCAGGCCTACGGGCACAGATCTGGTTCTGTCGATTGACTTGACCATTGACCGGTGTCTACGCTCCCATCCTCCCGAGCACCATTTCGGGCGGTTTCCGTGCGATCACGGGGAAGAATTCGCAGGAGAACGGGATCTCCGAATGTACGGAGTGCTGGCGTGGTTCTCTGATCGGCCGGATCCGGCCGACGTCGTCGAGGGCGCCCTGGAACGGTTCACCACGGCGGCCGCGCCGCTGGTCCCGGACGCCTACGTGCGCCGGCAGATCGGCGACGGCGACTGGGGTGTGCGGGTGCTGCACGCGCCGGACGGCGGCGGATACCGATGGCCGATCGTCGCGCAGGATCATCAGGTGACCGCGGTGTCGCTGGGTCTGCCCGTCGGCCTGGACACCGCCGGCGGTCCGGCTGCCCTGGCCCGGAAGCTGCTCGCCGGCGCTGACGTGCACGCCGGCGTGGTCCCGCCGTTCAGTCTGATCGCGGTCGAGGACGGCGTGCGGGTCTCGATTCAGCAGGACTGGCTCGGCATGAGCCGGCTGTTCACCGGCAGCGGCCGCGGCATCACCGCGTTCTGCAGCCGGCCGAGCCTGCTCGCGGCCTTTCTCTGGGGAACCCGGGAACCCGATGTGGACGGCTGGCGTTCGTACGCGGCCTGCGGTCATTTCGGCGGCGACTCGTCACCTATCCGGGGTGTCCGGCTGCTCAGGCCGGGCGAACGCGTGACGGGCCGGCGCCGGCCGGGCGGCGGCTGGCGGCTGACATCGCAACTGCGCCACTCGGCCGACGACCTCGTCGCCGACGGCCTGGCCGCGCAAGCCAAGGGTTTCGACGCCGCGATCGACCTCGCCGCTGAGGGCATGCTGGCGACCGCGGCCGGCATCGGCGACCTCTACCCCGGTCAGATCACGTTGGGGCTTTCCGGTGGCAAGGATTCGAGGGTGATGGCGGCGGCTTTCCTGGCAGCGGACAAGCCGATCGAGATCGTCACCAATGTGGACGCCGCCGCCGAGGGCGAGACGGCCCAGCACCTGATGCGGATTGTGCGGGATCGGCGCGGGCCGGGACCCGTGCATCGGCTCGCCCGCGTCGGAGCGCCGGATGACGTGTTGCGGACGGACCTGTACGAACGGGCCGAGCGGTTGCAGAACCTGTACGACTATCAGTTCCCTTCGACGTACCTGGTGCGCCGGGCCGTTCCGCGCAAGCTGCCGGCCAACTCGCCTCCCACGATCAGTGGCGCGGGAGGCGAGTTGGCGGTGGCGTACTGGTATCCCAAGGACGGCGGTGGCGACCTCGATTCACAGGCGGCCCGGAAGACGGCGGTGGGCCGGTTGAACGCCGCGGTGCCGGTCAATGCGATGGTGGGCGAGGCGGTGGCCGCGGAACGGGACCGCATCGGTGCCGTGCTCGACCACGCCGAGGGTCTGGGCCTGCGCGGCCAGGCGATGACCGACTACCTCTACCTGGTCGAGCGGGTCCGCCGCTGGTACACCTCGGCGTACCTGTACGGCATCGTCACCCCGTTCCTCACGCCCGCGTTCGTGTCCGCCTCCTTCGCCCTCGACGCCGCCCAGAAGCGCCAGTGGGCGTTGCACCGCGGGCTGCTGGACCGTTTCCAGCCACTGTGGAGCGAGGTACCGTTCATCTCCGGCACCCGCACCGGTCCGTCGACAGCAACGGCCATCTGGGACGGCGACGGCGTCCCGACGGTGTGCGACCTGCTGGACACCACCTGCGGTCCGCTCACCGACATGGTGCGCCCGGCAGCGGTACGCGACGCGCTCGCGGAATGCGTCGCCGGGGCACCACCGTCCCGGCGACGGCCGGGGCTGCTCCAGCAGTTCGCCTACCTTGCGGTCGCCTCACGCACCCTGCAACCGGACACGCTGAAGGCGACATCGCCGACCACGTACATCACCCTGACAACCCCCCCGAAGCCCGTCCCGATGGCGTTCCGACAGGCGAAAAACCGGCTGCGGACCGTCGCCCGGCGCAGCCGGCTGGCACGGCGTGTCTGGTCGGCAGTCCGCCGCCGGCTGAAGGAGCGGCGGATCCGTCGTGCTCGTCCGGTTTGAAACACCGCGCTCGTGCCGCCCTCCCCCCGGAGCACTGCCGGACACAGCGCGCCAGGATTCACAGCAGGTAGCAACAACTGGACGGGAGGGTTGGCCGGTGGACGAGCCTCGACTCACACACGAGGAGAGCTGAGCGATCTC
>NZ_JBFAZH010000770.1:0-3764 GCF_040681735.1 Actinoplanes sp. NPDC051633
CCGGGCTGCACCGTGAACGCGACGTAGTGCAGCTGTTTGGCCGCACCCCCGCTCTCCACCAGGCGCACCTGGTCCTGGCCGCGGCCGGGGCACCTGGCGACCAGGCTGCCCTGCGCGTCGGCCGTCTCCAGACCGAAGTCGCGAAGGAAGCTGTCGGCCACCCCGAGGTCGGGCACCCGCAGCGAGTAGTGATGCAGACCGGAGATCATGTCTTCCCCTTTCCCGCCAAACTGCATACAGTTTAGGCCGTGACGGTGGATGTGCAAGAGGCCGTGGCACAGGCCGCGCGAGTGCTCGCGAGATCGGGCCTGGTCACCGCTTTCGGGCACGTCTCCGCGCGTACCGCCGACGGTTTCGTCATCACTCCGGCCGCCGACCTCGCCCGGGCGGCACCGGATCGCCTGATCATCGTTGCCCGGGATGCGGCCGCGCTACCGAACGGCGCACCCGCCGAGGCGTGGGCGCACCTGGCCGTCTATCGCGAGCGCCCGGACGTGGCCGCCATCGCGCGGGCTCAGCCGCCCGCCGCATTCGCGGCCGCGGCGCCCGGAAAGACCCTGTTCCCGCTGTACGGGCAGGCGAGCTGGCTCGGCGCCTCGGTGCCGGTGCACGACGACGCCCGGCTGCTCCGCACGCTTGCCCTGGCCGAGCGGGCGGCGGGTGTCCTCACCGAGGGCGAGGCGCTGCTGCTGCGCGGCAACGGCGGCATCACCACCGGCGACTCCCCCGGCCTGGCGGTGGCCCGCATGTGGCTCCTCGAGCAGGCGTGCCGCGCGTGGATCGCATTGACCCCGGCCGAGCGGCGCGGCCTGTCTCCCGCGGAGATCGCGTCCTGGCGCGCGGTTTCGGCGGAGTTGCTGCCCCGGCTCTGGCGCCATCTAGCGGAGGTTGGTTGACATGGCGGACCTGGACGCGATCGCCGAAGATCTGCGACGCGCATACGACGGCACACCGATCGCGCCGATCTCCGGCGGGCTGTCCGTCGACGACGCGTACGAGATCCAGCAGATCCAGACCCGCCGCCGGGTGGCCGAGGGCGCCCGGATCGTCGGATGGAAGGTCGGGCTGACCTCGGCGCCGATGCAGCAGCAGCTGGGCATCGACCAGCCGGATTTCGGCGTGCTCTTCGACGACATGGCGTACCCGGCGGACGCACCCATCCCGGCGAGCCGCTTCCGGCAGCCGCGCGCCGAGCCGGAGGTCGCGCTCGTGCTGGACAAGCCGCTCGCCGGCCCGGGCCTGAGCGTGGCCGACGTGCTCGGCGCGGTCCGCCACGCCCTGCCGGCCATCGAGATCATCGACAGCCGCATCGCGGACTGGCGGATCGGCCTGATCGACACCATCGCGGACAACGCCTCCAGCGGCGCCTTCGTGCTGGGTGCGACCCCGTTGCCGCTGACCTTCGACGCGGCGCTGATCGGCTGTGTCTTCCGCAAAAACGGCCGGATCGTGCAGACCGGCGCGGGCGCGGCGGTGCTGGGCTCCCCGCTGCACGCCGCCACCTGGCTGGCGAACACGCTCACCGCGCGGGGTGCGACCCTCGCGGCCGGGCACGTCATCCTGACCGGCTCGGTGACCGCGGCGGTGCCGGTCTCCGCGGGCGACACGGTCAGCGCATCCTTCGACCGGCTGGGATCGGCCACGGCGGTGTTCGGATGACCCTCGATGCGGCGATCGTCGGCTCCGGCAACATCGGCACCGACCTGATGATGAAGCTGTTGCGCACCGACGGCGCGGTGGTGCCGCGCTGGATGGTCGGCGTGGACCCGCGGTCCGACGGTCTGGCCCGGGCCGCCCGGCTCGGCCTGTCGGTGAGCGCGGACGGGGTGGACTGGCTGCTCGCCCGGGATCCGTTGCCGGACATCGTCTTCGAGGCGACCAGCGCCGGCGCCCACCTGGCGAACGCGCCGCGGTACGCCGAAGCCGGCATCCGGGCGATCGACCTGACCCCGGCGGCGATCGGCCCGTACGTGTGCCCGCCGGTGAACCTCGACGCGGTCGGCGACGCGCCGAACGTCAACATGATCACCTGCGGCGGCCAGGCCACCACGCCGATCGTGGCGGCGGTGAGCCGGGTGGTCGACGTGGCCTACGCCGAGATCGTCGCCTCCATCGCGTCGCGAAGCGCCGGGCCGGGCACCCGGGCGAACATCGACGAGTTCACCGTCACCACGGCCCGGGCGCTGGAGGCGGTCGGCGGCGCCGCGAAGGGCAAGGCGATCATCCTGCTCAACCCGGTCGAGCCGCCGATGATCATGCGGAACACGGTGTTCTGCTCCCTGGCCGAAGAGGTCTTCGAATCGTCCTCGGCGCGGGACCGGATCGCCGGGAGCATCCACGAGATGGTCGCGACGGTGCAGCGATACGTCCCCGGATACGGGCTCAAGGCCGACCCGCAGTTCGACCCGCCCACCGGCCTGTGGCGCGGCATGGGCCGGGTGGCGACGCTGCTCGAGGTGCGCGGCAACGGCGACTACCTCCCGGAATACGCCGGGAACCTGGACATCATGACCGCGGCCGCCGTCGAGGTCGGCCGGCGACTGGCGGAGGTGCCGGCATGACCGAGGTCAGGCTCACCGACTCGACGCTGCGGGACGGGTCGCACGCGTTGCGGCACCAGTTCACCTCGCCCCAGGTGCGGGCGGTCGTGCACGCCCTGGACGCCGGCAACGTCGACGTCATCGAGGTCGCGCACGGCGACGGGCTGGGCGGGTCGAGCTTCAACTACGGCTTCTCGAAGGAGGACGAGTTCGACCTGATCGCGGCCGCGGTCGACGAGGCGGTCCGGGCCCGGATCGCGGTGCTGCTGCTGCCCGGCGTGGGCACCACCGAGCACCTGCGGCACGCGTACGACGTGGGCGCCTCGGTCGCCCGTATCGCCACCCACTGCACCGAGGCCGACGTGTCGGTGCAGCACTTCGCGGCGGCCCGCGAGCTCGGAATGGAGACGGTCGGCTTCCTGATGCTCAGCCACCGGGTCGGCCCCGCCGAGCTGGCCGCACAGGCCCGGATCATGGTCGACGCCGGCGCGCAGTGCGTCTACGTGGTCGACAGCGCGGGCGCGCTGGTGCTCTCGGACGCGCAGGAGCGGGTCCGCGCGCTGCTCGACGAGATCGGCCACCAGGCCGAGGTCGGCTTCCACGGCCACCAGAACCTCTCGCTCGGCGTGGCGAACAGCGTCCTGGCCGTGCAGGGCGGCGCGCGCCAGGTCGACGGGGCGTTGTGCGCGCTCGGCGCCGGGGCGGGCAACGCGCCGACCGAGGTGCTGGCCGCGACCTTCGAGCGGCTGGGCATCAAGACCGGGCTGGACGTCAACGGGGTGCTGGCCGCCGCGCAGGACGTGCTGCGGCCGATGATCCCGCGGATGCCGGTGATGGACCGGTCGGCGATCGTGCAGGGTTACGCCGGGGTCTACAGCAGCTTCCTGTTGCACGCCGAGCGGGCCGCCGAACGCTACGGCGTGCCCGCCCACGAGATCCTGCAGAAGGTCGGCGAGCACGGGTACGTGGGCGGTCAGGAGGACATGATCATCGACATCGCCCTGCAGCTCGCCGCGGCGAAGGCTTAACTCGGCTGTCGGCATCTTCTGACGCGTACTCCACTCGGTGTATATACGCGGTGTATACCCTCGGTGTAGGGTCTCTCGCATGAGCGTTCCCCTCACCCTGCTGGGCCTGCTCGACCGCGAGCCCAGCCACGGTTACGACCTCAAGCGCGCCTACGACACCTACTTCGGCCGCGGCAAACCGCTGCCCTTCGGCCAG
>NZ_JBFAZH010000771.1:0-3762 GCF_040681735.1 Actinoplanes sp. NPDC051633
GATCTGCGCGTGGGTGAAGGCGCGGACCATGCACAGCTCGAAGTAGGCGGGGTAGATCCGTTGGCGGGCGGCCCGGTCGGGGACCAGCCAGTACGCGAAGTCGGCGTCGAGGAACGCGTCGCTGAGCAGGGCGATGATCGCCGGGTGGTCGGCGGGCCGGGCGGGCCGGACCTGCGGGACGTCGAACGGGCCCATCACGCCGCACCAATCATGTCGGCCTTGTTCTGGTGGGCACCGAGGCCGATCCGCGCCCACACCGCAGGGCGGGTGGCGCGCAGGCAGAGCGCCCACAGCAGGCCAACGGCAGCGGCGGCCGCGTAGCCGGTGGGCAGCAGCCACCGGACCGGGTCGTCCGGGCTGACCCCGAGCAGGGTGGCGAACTGGCGAACCGTGACCATGGCGACCGCGCCGAGCAGTAGGAACGCGATAGCCGGGGCGAGGATGCCGCGGACGGCGCCGACTCGGGTGCCGACCCGGTCGCGGTTGCGGCGGCGGGTGAAGTAGGCGGCGACCGCCAGCGAGGTGACGGTCATGAGGATCAGCACGCCGAACCCGCCGAGGACGGTGAGCCAGAAGAACATCTGCTCGAACGGCTTCCACGCGTTGATCACGAACAGGGCGATTCCGGCGAAGCCGATGACCGATTGCAGGATCGATCCGGCGATCGGGGCTTTCGTCTTGGCGCTGGTACGGCCGAGAACGGCGGGCAGGACGCCTTCGCGGCCGAGGGCGAAGTGGTAGCGGGCCGCGTTGTTGTGGAAGGCCAGGAGCGCGGCGAACAGGCTGCTGACGAATAGGAAGTTGCCGAGTGTTATGACCGCCGTCGGCAGGTAGGCGGCGGCCAGGTTGAAGGTCAGCTCGGCGCCCTCGAGGGTGGAGCGCTGCACAATGTTGGCGGGTCCGGTGGCCGTGGCCAGGGCGAAGGCGCAGAACGCGTACAGCAGGCCGATGCCGGCGACCGCGGCGTAGGTGGCGCGGGGAACGGTGCGGCGGGCGTCCTTGGTTTCCTCGCTGTAGACGGCGGTGCCTTCGAAGCCGACGAACCCGGCGATCGCCGTAGCCAGCGCCGCACCCAGACCCGGCCCGATCAGATTGCCCGGGTCGAGGGTGTCCAAGCCGATGACGCCGCCAGCCGGGTGGCTGACCTGAACTGCGGCCAAGATTAGTGCGATGACGACTTCGGCGATGAGCAGGACGGTGAGCAGGCGGGCGAGGTGGTCAACCCGCCGGCCGCCGAACACGGCGATGGCCAGCCACGCCAGGCCGGACCACGCCCACCACGGCGCGTTAACGTCGAAGCGGCTGGCGAAGGTGTCGGTGACCACCCCGAACCCGCCGTACAGGCCGACCTGCATCGTGTTGTACGCGGCAACCGCGACGAACGCCGAACTGACACCGCAGATCTTGCCGAGCCCGTGCGCGATGTAGGTGTAGAACGCGCCGGCGTTGACGACCTGCCGAGACATGGCGACATAGCCGACCGAGAAGATCGCCAGAATCACGGCAACGACCAGATACGCCAAGGGAATACCGAGTGCGGCAGTGATCGCGAAGCCCGCCGTCGCTCCGCCGGCAACAACGGTCAGTGGTGCGGCAGCGGCCATGACATTGCTGACCAGCGCTACCGCGCCCAACCTGGCTCTGGCCAGTGCACTCTCAACGCCGCTGGTAGGCGCGTACGTGTCGGTCATGCTCATCTGAGCGAACTCCTCGTGAGGGGAGAGCCGGGCGCGCCCGGGAAGCGGATGCCGTGGTCAGTTGCTGATTTTGATGGCGGTGCTGACCGCGTCTTCGGTGTGTCGGATCAAGGCGCGTAGGCCGGCTGGGGCCTGAGCCAGGCGGACGCGGAGCTGCTGCTCGATTTCGCTGCCATGGCCGAGCAGGGCGTACCGGTGCAGGCCGGTGGCCAGCATCAGCCCGGCGAACGCAACGTCCGAAAGTGTGAAAGCCTCACCGCGGCGAAGGGCGGTAGAGATCCGCGCCCCCGCCCATGCGCAGTCGTTCAAGTCGTGGGGTACATACACCACGCGGTGCCACCACCAGATGCCGCGTTCCTGGGCGTCGACCCGGCCGGCCCGTTCGAGCCGGTGTCCCACGTGGTCGAAGACGTCGTCATCGGCCAGCTTCACGGTGGCCAGGAAGTCGATCCATGTCCTGACCGGTAACTTGCTCCGTTCGGCACGAACTTGCCGAATGACGGCCCCGGCGAGCCGGTCGATCGGCTCCTCCGGACAGGCCGGCACCAGACTGTCGAGCTCCACGGTGGCGTACTCAGCGAGTATCAACTCCGCCAGCAGCGCTGCCGCCAAACCGATTCTCGCGACATCACGGTGCAACCGCAGCTTCCCCCACTCGTCGCCGGCCACAAGGAACAGATCGTCGGCGACAAGCGGCCACGTCTTGCGGCCGGAGCGCGACGGCGTGTTCGCCCGGAAGGGTCCGGAAAGCGATTGAGTGTTCCGGCCGGTCCACGCTGCATGCCGAGGACCGGATCGCAGGGCCCTCCGTTCGGCCTGGACGTTGGGGTCAGGCCTTGGGTCGCTGGATAGTTTCGGCTGGTCCCAGTGCTGGGGTGTTACTGCCATGCCACAGTCACTTCCTCAAAGCGCAACTACTGCCGAAAGACGTGACCCTCCTTCGTGACAAATTCTGTTCGGAGGGCCTAGCGCCAACGATTGCCGAAGAACGTCCAGTCCAGCAGGTGCTTTTGGTATCGCTTTTGCACGGCGTTCTATGGTTTGATCGCATTGAGCAGGGCCGGTCGTATTCCAGAAGCTCGCGTGTGCTCATGGCATGCTTCGAGGTCGGCAGCACCGGCATACGGCGGCGACGGGACCGGAAGGTGTTTTTGGTAGGCGTTTTGGGCACTGAACGGTCGGACGGATGCGCTCCTCTGGCCGTTCTGTCGTGCCCGCTGCGATACCAGGCCCTACGCCTTGTGGGTCGATCGGACCAGCTCGATACGCGGAGCGTGCGGCACCAACGCACAACGCTGGGCCCTACCTGTGGATCTTGGCGTCGCCCAGGTTCGGTGCGCATGATCGGAGGACGTCCACCGGAGGGCCAGCGCTGTGTCTGACCGTGACGAGCAGCCGAATCGGCACCTTGGTCGGGCTCGCCGCCGCCTGGTGTCGCAATCTGGATCTCGTCGAGAGATGTCACGCCAAGAGTTGGCTGACGCCGTCAACGCGTATCTGTGGGATCGGTTTCGGTCGACGGCCACTGTCGACGCGACCTACATAGGTCATCTCGAGCAGGGACGGTACCGCTGGCCAAGCGCTCAACGGAGAGAGGCCCTGCGCGATGTTCTCGGCGCGAACACAGATGCTCAACTCGGCTTCTACATTGTCCGCGGTCAACGGAAGTCCTCTCCTGGTGAAACTCGCCCTGAGGATGGGGCACTCGGCGCTCTGACCGCCACGGATGACGCGAGCCTACGAGGCAAGGCGGGCTGGCCAGTCACCTCTGGCGAATGGAGATTCGCGTCCGCTGTCCACTCGTTCCGCGCCGCTGACCGGCAGGTTGGTGGCGGATACCTCTACGCCGCCGTCGTCACCTATCTCCGCGACCAGGTCGGTCCCAGGCTCTTCAACCTCGAACCGAGCGGGGATGGCCGGGCGGTCTTCACTGCAGCTGCTTCCTTGACCGAGATGGCAGGATGGATGGCTCATGACGCCGGACGTGACGAGGCGGCCGCGCGGCACTTCACTCGGTCGCTGAACCTTGTGAAGGTTGGCGGTGACTGGCAACTCACTGCTCACG
>NZ_JBFAZH010000772.1:0-3753 GCF_040681735.1 Actinoplanes sp. NPDC051633
CCGGAAGAACGCCTGGCCCGGCGTGCGGCCCGCGCTGGGGGTCGCCGCGGTCGCGGTCGCGGCCTACGTGATCGAGACGGCCTTCCACCTGGCCGCCGCGGTCGACTCCGACGCCCTGCACCATGGCGGGGCCGCGCCGGTGGCCACCACACACGTCTGGCTGAGCGTGCTGCTCTACCCCGTCACCGGCCTGGCCGTGTCGTACCTCGGCCTCCGCCAGCTGGCCGCCTGGCCCGGCGCCCGCCGCCTCCTGGGGCTGCCGGCGGCGGTCGGCGGGCTGGCCCACGCCGTGTCCGTCCCGCTGACGCTGGTCCTGCCGGACGCCGAGCTGACCCCGCTGTTCGCCGGGTCGGCCCTATTGTTCGCCACGTACGCGCTGGTCACCGGGCTGGCCGGCGCACCGCGCACGACCGTCCCGGCGGAGCGACACCTGGTGACAGCGTGATCACCCGCCTCCTACTATCGCGGAATGCGTGTCCAGGTGCTCGGCGACCTCGAGGTGGCCATCGGTGACCGGGTCGCCGACCTGGGCGGCCCGAAGCCGCGCACCCTGCTCGCCCTGCTGGTCGCCGCGGGCGGCCGTGCGGCGCCGGTCGAGTATCTGATCAACCAGATCTGGGGCGAGGATCCACCGGCGCGGGTGGAGACCTCGCTCCAGTCGTACGTCGCCCGGCTGCGGAAGGCGCTGGACCCCGCGCGGTCGGCCGAGCGGCTGCGGACCCACGCGGGCGGGTACTCCCTGGACGTCGCCGCCGGTGACGTCGACGCGCGGCGGTTCGACGAGCTCGTCCGGACCGCCCGCGGCGCTTCCGAGGGCGCCGAGCAGCTGCTGACCGAGGCGCTGGGGATGTGGCGGGGGCCGGCGTACGCGGGGCTCGCCGGGCCGGCCCTGGAAGCGGAGGCGACCCGGCTCGACGAGCTGCGGATGGCGGCGACCGAGCAGCTCTGGGACGTACGCATCCGGCAGGGCCGCCACGCCGAGGCCGTCGCCGAGCTGGAGCAGCTGGTCCGCCTGTACCCGCTGCGCGAGGGGATGTGGGCGCTGCTGGCGCGGGCGCTCTACCGATCGGCGCGCCAGGGCGACGCGCTCGCCGCGCTGCGCCGGGCCCGCGAGCACCTGGCCGACGAGCTGGGCGTCGATCCGGGCCCGGAGCTGCGACGGGTCGAGGAGCTGGTGCTGCGGCAGGACTCCAGCCTCGATGTCACGCACGAGGCCGGCCCCGTCCCGGTGATCGCGCCGCCGGACGAGCGGCGGCTGTTCGGCCGGGACGACGCGCTCGCCGCCGCCGATCAGGCGCTCCGCGACGCGCTCGACGGCCGCGGCCGGACCGTGATCGTCACCGGCGAGGCCGGGATCGGCAAGACCCGGTTGACCGAGACGGTGATCGCCTGGGCGCGCGACCGGGGGTTCCGGTGCGGGCGCGGCGGCTGGGACGCGGAGGCCTGCCCGCCGCTGTGGGGGTGGTCGGAGGCGACCGGGCAGCTGCTGGGGCAGCCGCTGGGGCAGCCGGGCCTGCTGGAGGCGCCGCCGGGCGATGTGGTGGACGCCGCGGCCGCCAGCTTCCGGCAGGCGTCCGCGCTGACCGCGGCGCTGCGGGACGGCCCGCCGGCGCTGCTGGTCCTCGACGACATCCACTGGGCCGACGCGGACAGCCTGCGCCTGTTGCGCCGGGTCGGCACGCAGGTCAGCTCGCTGCCGGTGGTGCTGGTCGTCGCCCTGCGGTCGGCGCCGGCCGAGATGGGTGACGCGGTCGTCGAGGTGCTGGCGGCGCTGGCGCGCACCGATCCCGTACGCATCGAACTGACCGGCCTGGACGCCCGGGCCATCGCCGCCTGGGTCGAGCAGCACGCCGACGTGCGGATGCCGCCGGAAGCCGCCGCGGAGCTGGCGGCCCGCACCGAGGGGAACCCGTTCTACGTCACCGAGCTGGTCCGCCTGCTGGTCCGCGACGGCGCCCTCGCCTCGCTGGGCGCGGACACCTGGCGGGCGGTGCCGGACGGCGTCCGCGACGTGGTCCGCCAGCGGCTGGCGCAGCTGCCGGAGAGCTCAGGGCTGGTCCTCGGCACGGCGGCGGTCGCCGGGCGGTCGTTCGACCTGCTGGTCGTCGGGCGCGCCGCCGGGGTGAGCGCCGAGCAGGTCGCCGAGGCCGTCGAGTCGGCGCTGATGCTGGGCCTGGTCGCCGAGCTCGAGCCGGGGCGGTTCCGGTTCAGCCACGCGCTGGTCCGCGACGCCATCTATCACGGCCTGGCCGCCCCGACCCGGGCCCGGGCGCACGCCGACGTCGCCATCGCCCTGGAGCACCGCTACGCCGGCGCGCTGAGCTCACACGTCGCCGAGCTCGCCGAGCACTACCGGCTGGCCGGGCCGGTGCACGCCCGGTCGGCGTGGGTGTTCGCCCGGCGAGCGGGCCTGGCGGCGGCCGGGCGCTCCGCCCACGACGAGGCCTTCCGGCTGCTCACCGAGGCCGAGGAGCTGCAGGGCCTGGACCCGCTGGTCACGTCCGAGGAGCGCGAGGGCGTGGTGCTGGCCCAAGCGGCGGCCCTGATCCGCCTCGGCCGGCAGATCGACGCGTGGCGGCCGGTCGCCCGCGCGGCGGCCGCGGCCCTGGCTCGCGACGACGTGAGCGCGGCGGCGGACGCGCTGCTGACGATCACGACCGGGTTGTGGGGCTGGCGCAACGCGGGGGACTGGGACGACGACGCGGTGGCGCTGTGGGAGGAGGTGCTGGCGCGGCTGCCCGCCGACCGGGCGGCGACCCGCGCGCACCTGCAGGTGTCGCTCGCGGTGGAGTTGCTCTACCGGCCGGGCTCGGCCGCGCGGACCACCGCGCTCGCCGACGAGGCGGTGCAGGCGGTGCGGGCGATCCGGGGCTCGGGCGCGCACGACACCGTACGGTTCCATGTGCTGCGCCTGGCCGTGCAGGCGCTGCTGCGTCCCGATCTGCTGCACCACCGCGCGCCGATCCTCGACGAGCTGATCGGGCTGGCGGTGGCCCGCGACGACGTGTCCAGCCTGATCGGCGCGCTCACCACCCGGGCGTCCGACCGGGCCGAGCTGGGCCGGCTGGGCGACGCGCACGCCGATCTGCTGCGCGCCGACGACCTCGCGCGGCGGCACCAGCTCCCGGCCGCTCTCATGATCACCGGTTGGTGCCTGGCGACGTGGCGGCAGCTCACCGGGGACCTCGACGGCGCGGAGACCGCGATCGCCGAGCTGGAGGCGTTCCAGGCCACCCTCGCCATGGCCGGCGAGGGGATCGCGATGTGCCAGCTCTCCGCGCTGCGCATGGTGCAGGGCCGGCTTTCCGAGCTGGTGCCGATCCTGCGGGCCGTCGCCGAGCACTTCGCGCCGTTCCGCGAGGTGCTGGCGCTCGCCCTGATCGAGGCGGGCCGCGCGGACGAGGCCCGCCGGATGCTCGGCGCGTGGTCCGAGCAGCCGCCGTTGCCGTGGAACTACCTGTGGTCCACGTTCATCGTCTTCCGGGCGTACGTGTGGATCGCACTCGGCGACCGCGACGCGGTGCGCGACCTGCGGGCACAGCTGACGCCGTACGCCGGCCGGCTGGCCGGCACGATGCCGGTGGCCGTGCTGGGCAGCACAGACCTGGTCCTCGGCGAGCTCGCTGCGGCGGACGGTGACCCGGCCGCCGCCCGCGAGCATGTCGACCGGGCCCGCCGGATCTGCGCCGAGCTCGGGCTGCCACACTGGCTGGCCCGTGCGGAGCGGGCCGCCGGCTGAGCCGCGGTCACGGC
>NZ_JBFAZH010000773.1:0-3750 GCF_040681735.1 Actinoplanes sp. NPDC051633
GGCACCTCGACGGGGCTGCTCAAGGGCAACAGGGCGGCGCCGTGCTCGGTCGCCGCGAGCCACAGCGCGCTGAGGGCCTCACCGGCGCGTAACCAGTCGGCCGGCTCGTCGCCGTTGCCGTAGAGGACCCCGTACGTCGCGGCGGTGTCGTGCCCGGACCCGGCCTCGAGCGTGCCGCCGACCCCGAAGTCGCGTTCGGCGACGGTGGTCGCCGGCACCTCGACAGGCAGATTGGCGTCGGGAATGCCGGTTCCCTCGGGGCGGTCGCCGCCGACCCAGGCGGCGGTCTCCTCCTTGCCGGCCTCGTCGGCTGCCTGAGCGGCCTGCGCGTGCTCGACGAGGACGGCGAGTTCGATGACCTGATCGCCATCGAGCAGATGCAACCGTGCTCCGTGACGCTCCGTCTCTTCGGCAAGCCTGTCGAGGACGTCGTCGCCGACGGGATCGTTGCTGAGGGTACGCCGATCGGTGTGCCTGATCCGGAGCTGTTCGAAGTGCCGAATGGCGCGCGGATCGATGCTGCCGCGTTGTCCCGGGCGGATCGTCGCGAGGGGATCGCCGGCGGGGCGCTCCACGGTGAAACTCCATCCCTCGGCGGTCAGTGCGACCTGGGCGTGGTGCAGCGCCGCGCCACAGCTCAGCAGCAACATCCGTCCGCCGGGATCCTGCGATGTCAGTTGGCGGTCGGTCGCCGCGTGCAGAGCGAGATGGTCGGAGTGCAGCACCCATCGCCACGGCTGGGTGTTGTGAATCGACGGAGCGAAACGGGCGGCTTCGGCGGAGCGCAGCAGTGCGTGCCGGAGGTCGGTGTCAGCGGTCATGGCGTCGGCTCCTTCTCGCGCGGCCACGGGTGCTGATGGCCACGATGCCACCCCATCAGATCACCGGACGCCGGAAAGGACGAGCCGGTGACGTGCGGCGCGTGCCCCGGACCCCGGTGATCGCACCTCGAGGGAGGCGCGAAGACCCGTGCGCACGGGCCGATCGGCCCTGCCCGCGCCGGGACGCCGCACATAGCGTGAGGGGTGAGGACGCACAAGGAGGCGGCGTGATGAGCAAGTGGACAGTGGCCGACGTGATGACCACGGAGGTCGTATCGGTGCCCTTGGACGCCGGCTACCGCACCGTGGTGGACACCCTGGTGGAGCACCGGATCAGTGCCGTTCCGGTCGTCGACCCGCTCCGGACGAGGACGTCCGGGCCGAGGTACGCGACAGCATCGAGCGTGACCTGCTGCCGGGCGACGCGCAGACCGTCCAGGTCTCCGTCGAGGACGGCGTCGTGACCTTGACCGGCAGCATGGAGCGTTGGTCGACCAGTGACTTCGCCGGGCGCCTGGCCCGTCAGACACCCGGCACGGTGTCCGTCAAGAACCACCTCTCCTACGGTTTCGACGACCGTTCGCTCAGCGGCCCGGGCATGACCTTCGGCGTCGCGTGATCAGAAGGGATCCCGAGATGAAACGCCAATTGATCGCAGTCGGCTTCGGACTGGCTCTGCCGGTCGGCAGCGCGGTGGCATCCGTGCTCCTGTCCATGGCGGTGGGGCGCACGATGGCCGCCGTCCACCACGACGACACCTGGCGCCGGACGCCCGGCCGCCGGTAGGACCGCCCTGCCGATGGTCCCGCCCCCGCGGGCCTATCGGCATGTGGAGGGGGTACGCACGCCCGTGCGCCGGACCCCATGGCACCCATACGGTGGTTCCTGACCTGATGGAACGAACCCCTGATGGAACGACCACGGAAGAGAGACACCGTGACCGAGGTATCGCAGAGCAAGTCCCGTGCCGACGATGATCTCGTGCGCGCGCTCGCCAAGCCCGGCGACGACGAGGTCGCCCAGTTGGACGCCTGGTGGCGCGCCAACAACTACCTGACCATCGGGCAGATCTATCTGCAGGGCAACCCGCTGCTGCGGGAGTCGCTGGAGCCCCGGCACATCAAGCCGCGCCTGCTCGGTCACTGGGGCACCAGCCCCGGCCTGTCCCTGATCTACGCGCACGTCTCGCGTCTCATCCGGCACACCGGCCAGGAAGCCATCTACCTCGCCGGCCCCGGTCACGGCGGCCCGGCGCTGGTCGCCGCGGGCTACCTCGAGGGCACATACAGCGAGACCTACCCGAAGGTGAGCCTCGACGAGGGCGGCATGCTGCGGCTGTTCCGGCAGTTCTCCAGCCCCGGCGGCATCCCCAGCCACGTGTCGGTCACCACGCCCGGGTCGATCCACGAGGGCGGCGAGCTCGGCTACGTGCTGGTGCACGCCTTCGGCGCCGTGATGGACAACCCGGACCTGCTGGCGATCGCGGTCGTCGGCGACGGCGAGGCCGAAACCGGCCCGCTCGAGGGCTCGTGGAAAGGCGTGTCGTTCCTCAACCCGGCCCACGACGGCGCCGTGCTGCCGATCCTGCACCTCAACGGCGCCAAGATCTCGGGCCCGACAGTGCTGGCCCGCAAGGATCCAGCCGAGGTCCGGTCGCTGTTGCACGGACACGGCTACGACGTAATCGAGGTCGAGGGCGAGGACCTGCCCGGAATGCACCACCGCTTCGCGGCTGCGCTGGCCAAGGCGTGGGGGCGGATCAGGGAGATCCAGACGAGCGCCCGCGACGGTGACTGGGACGGTTCCCGGCCTCGCTGGCCGCTGATCGTGCTGAGGTCGCCGAAGGGCTGGACCGGCCCCGCCGAGGTCGACGGTGTCACGGTGACCGGCACGTGGCGGTCGCATCAGGTGCCGCTGTCCGGCGTCCGCGACAACCCCGAGCACCTCGCGATCCTGGAGCGCTGGCTGCGCTCGTACCGCCCGGAGGAGCTCTTCGACGACGCCGGCGCGCCCGTACCCCTGATCCGCGATCTCGCACCGCAGGGCGATCTGCGGATGAGCGCGAGCCCGCACGCCAACGGCGGTCTGCTGACCGAGGATCTGGCGCTGCCGGACTACCGCGACTACGCCGTCGAGGTGAAGGCGCCCGGCGAGTCCCACGCGGAGTCGACCCGCCGGCTGGGCGAGCTCATGCGCGACGTCTACTCGCGCAACCCGGACCGGTTCCGGCTGTTCTGCCCGGACGAGACCAACAGCAACCGGCTCGGCGCCGTGTTCGAGGTGTCCGACCGGGCGTTCATGGAGCAGGTCACGCCGGACGACGTGGCGATCGGCCGCGACGGCCGGGTGATGGAGGTGCTGTCCGAGCACAACTGCCACGGCTGGCTCGAGGGATACACGCTGACCGGCCGGCACGGCATGTTCGCCACCTATGAGGCGTTCGCGATGGTCAGCGCCTCGCAGACCGTGCAGCACGGCAAGTGGCTGCAGGAGGCCAAGCACCTGCCGTGGCGGGCCAAGGTCCCCAGCCTGAACGTGCTGCTGACCTCGACCGCGTGGCGCAACGACCACAACGGGTTCTCGCACCAGGGTCCCGGCCTGATCCAGGTGGTGCTGACCCAGCGCGGCGACATCGCCCGGGTCTATCTGCCGCCGGACGCCAACTGCCTGCTGTCGGTCGCCGACCACTGCTTCCGGTCGCGCTCGTACATCAACCTGATCGTCATCGACAAGCAGCCACAGCTGCAATGGCTGACGATGGACCAGGCGCAGCAGCACTGCGCCCGCGGCGCGGGCATCTGGGACTGGGCGGGTACGGACGACGGCGCCACCGACCCGGACATCGTGCTCGCGTGCGCCGGTGACGTGGTGACGATGGAGACCGTGGCGGCGGCGCAGATCCTGAAGGAGAAGCTGCCCGGGTTCAAGG
>NZ_JBFAZH010000774.1:0-3749 GCF_040681735.1 Actinoplanes sp. NPDC051633
GGGAAGGGAAGCCGGAGCCCCGAGAAGACGATCGCCGCGGTGGCGCCGAGCGCGACGACGATCGCAGCGGTGGCGGCGACCCAGTTCGTCACGCGCGGCTTGCGCTTGCCGCTGCCGGTCGCCGTGAGCAGCGGTGGCCGGTCCGGGTCCTCCGCGTCGTGCACCTCGACGACCACGAAGTACGGCTTGGGCGCACCCATCAGCGGTCTCTGGGGTTTGGCACGCACGACGGCCGTGACCGTCTCGCCCGGCTCCAGTCGCACCGCCTTGGGCTCGGCGGTGACGCTGCCCGCCGGCGGATCGAGCTCGGCGGTGATCCGCACCGGTGCGGCGACCGGGCCTTCGTTGGTCAGCCGGAGGTCGTATGTGCTGGGGGAGTCGTCGCGCTGGTGCAGGCCCCCGACCACCGGGATCGGCACGGCGACCGTGATCAGGCCGGTGGCGAATCCGGCCGGCTCCCCGGTGGCGCGCTCGGTGGCGTGCACGGTGAACGGGACCATCGACGAGCTGGGCGCCTGGTCGGCCGGCGGCTCGAGAACCACCTCCACGGTCTCGGTGTCACCGGCGCCGACCGTGAGGTCGGGCGGGTCGACATACGCCCAGCCGGATGCTCGTCCGCGCGCGACCGAGACATTCACGGCGAGGGGCGCCGCGGCCCGGTTGAAGAGCGTGACGGGCACGCGGGTGGGCACGCCGGGAGCGAGGGCAACCGGCGTCGGCTGGAGGGAGATCTCAAGGGTCACGGGAGTCGATTCACAAATTCCGGTACGAGGCGCCGGTTTCGGCGAGCATGCGGATCACGGTGGTCGGGTCACATACTTCCGGAACGAGCGCGCCGGCGAGCGCGCGGGTCACGGTGGTCGGATCACATGATTCCAGGACGAGGGCGCCGGCGGAGTGTCGGGATCACGGCAGCCGGGTCACGCGGTGGGTGATGTCGCCGGGCTCGAGGCTCCCGTGGTGGGTGGTGTCCCCGCGCTTGCGGGTCACGCGCGGTGGGTGACCTCGCCGCGCTTGTGGGTCACGGGAGTAGCGGGTCATCCGGCGGGTCGGCGCCGGGCGGCACCACCGCGGGCGCCTGCTGCACCAGCTGGTCGTCCAGGGGGTCGGTCCCGGGGAACGCCGCCAGGCCCGGCACCTGGGCCGAGCTGTAATACACGCCCTGGCCGCCGGCGACCGGGAATCGGCCGGCCGCCAACTGCTGCTGCGGGCCGAAGCCGAGCGCCGCCTGCGCCGGATCAACCTGGCCGAGACCAGGCTGACCCGTGCCGGGCTGTCCGGCGCCGGGCTGACCCGTCCCCGGCTGGCCCGGCTGCGGGTGCAGCAGCGGATTGTCCCGGGCGTCGAGCGCGTTGCTGCCCATCCTGTACTCGAGGCCGTCGCTGAATCCGTCGCGGTCGGAGTCGCTCTGCCGCGCGTCCAACCCCATCGCCAGCTCGAGCGCGTCGTCCATGCCGTCGGAGTCCGAGTCGACCTGCAGCGGCGCCAGGCTGCCGTCCATGTGCCCGTCGGCGTCGGTGTCCGGCGACAGCGGGTTCAAGCCCTGCGCCAGCTCGAACGCGTCGTTGAGCTGGTCGCCGTCGGTGTCCGCCTTGCGCGCGTCGGTCTTGTGGACGATCAGCTCCTGCGCGTCGCTGATGTTGTCGCCGTCGGTGTCCGCGCGCAGCGGGTCGAGACCGATCCGGCGTTCCATCGCGTCGCTCAGGCCGTCGCGGTCGGTGTCCGGGCCGCCCAGGTCGGGCGGCGGCGGCAGCGGATCGGGAACCGTCGGCAGCGCGGCCTCGACGATCGAGGCTGCCGCGGCGGGCTCGGGCTGGGCGAGTGGCGTGCCGCTGCCGTCGGAGATGCCGGGGAGCACGGCGGCGAACTCGAACCGGTCGCCGGCGGTGCTCTCCCGCACACCGGCCCGCCGGTTGGCTGCCTCGACCACCTTGCCGTCGCCCAGGCTGATGGCCACGTGCGCGCCCGGGGTGCGGCCGTCGCCGGGCCGGGGTTCGCGGTCGAAGGAGAACAGCAGCGCCCCGGGCGTGTCCTTCGCCTTGTCGACCGGAATCAGCAGTCCTTTTTCTTTCAGGTGCAGATATTGGGCCGTGGCGCCGTCCGGAATCTTCGTGCCGGCCTGATGCGCGGCCCATTGCGTGAATTCCGAACAGTCGAATACGTCCGGATCGTCGTCTTTGAGTTTGACCTCGGCGCCGAACACATATCGGTCACCTACTTGCGCTTTCGCAACTTTCAGGAATGTGTCGAGAGCTGCGTTGTCGGCGTCACCGGCCGCCGCCACGGGCGTCACGCCGCCACCACCGGCACCGCCCGCCAGCGCGGCGGCCTCCGCGGCGGCGTCCTCATTGGAGGCAGCCAGCTTGTGTCCGTACCCCGGCGTGCCGGTCCAGATCCCGCGGCCTGCGCCGTCACCGAAAGCGATCGCCGCGCTCTGCGCCTCTTCCTTGTGCCGCAGGTAGCGCGCACCCAGCCCACCGTGCGTCACCGTCCACGGCGATATGTCCTCACCTTTGCGGGAGACCAGGAACGCGGCCTTGGCGTTCTGCTGCGGGTCGAAGAGATCGAACTTCGAGGCCAGGTCGGGATGGGCGCGGCCGTTGATCTGCCACAACCCCTTCGAGTCCTCGCCTCGCGGGTTGTGCGCCCGGCTGTTGCCACCCGACTCGGCCAGCGAGATCGCGGTCATCGTCGCCGCTTCGTCCGGAGTGAACCCGGCACGACGGGCAAACCCGTAGATCTGTTCGGCGGAGTACCTCGGCATGGCACGAGCGTAGGAGACCGGTTCCACTCTGTATAGCGGGCTTTCCACCATGAGCTACCGTGCGGCCGGGGACGATCAAGGCCGGCCAAGAAAATCCCGTTTCCCGCGAACCGCTCGGGCGGCTGCGACGAAGTACTTACAGGAGCCGCGGGGGCGGCTGCTGGGAACCGCAAATCGGCAGGACAGTTGGATGTACGACACAAGCCGGATGCCTATTGTTCTGCTCGCGTCGAGCGGGGCAAGATGTGCTGGCGCGCGGCTGGGGCGCCGCCGACCTGGGGGAATGAAAAAATATGCTGCTGCAACGGCCGCCGACCGTCTGGATCGATGACAGTCATGCCATCGTCCGGCGCGGCATGGCCGCATGCCTGACGCAGGCCGACTTCGTCGTCCGCGGGGAGAGTTCGACGCTGGCGCCCGCGCCGGTCACCGCGGGCCTGGACATTCTGGTTTTCGAGTACGCGGGCCCGACCCTGCGCCGCGCCGTGCGACTGGCCGACGGCAAGGGCGTACGCCTCGTCGCCACCGTGCGCGACGTCAACGAGCAGGCCGTCCGCGAGATCGTCGACGCCGGCGTGAGCGCCGTGCTCCCGCACAGCACGCTGACCCCCGACACGCTGATCGCCAGCATCCGCGCGGTGGTCGCCGGCACCGTCGCGATGCCCGGCGACATGCTGGCCCGGCTGCTCCTGCACGTCACCCAGACATCGCACCTCGGCCCGACCGGGCTCAATCCCCGCGAGCGGTCGGTGCTGCGTCTGCTCGCCGACGGCATGGACACCCGCGGCATCGCCGAGGACCTGTGCTTCTCCGAGCGCACGGTGAAGAACGTGGTGCACGACGTGCTGACGAAGCTGAACTGCCGCACCCGCGCACAGGCGGTGGCCGTGGCCACCCGCGAGGGCGTGATCTGATCGGTGACGCCGAGCGTTGAGCCCTGGGCCGTCCTCGCCGACACCCTGCTGCAGCGCGAGGCGCTGGTCAG
>NZ_JBFAZH010000775.1:0-3749 GCF_040681735.1 Actinoplanes sp. NPDC051633
CTTTCGCGACGCCGAACGCGTGGCTGAGCTACCACTTTTCTGTCCCCCGGCGTCGCAAGCCAACAGTGGTAGCTCAGCGGCCTATCGCAGGGGCGGATGCGCGGCTGAGCTACCACTTTTGTCCCGCCCGGGACCGCAAGCCAACAGTGGTAGCTCAGCAGCCCGTCTCGAGGTCGGATGCGCGGCTGGGCTACCAGTTTGTGTCCAGGCCCGGCTCGCACGCCGACAGTGGTAGGTCAGGCACCTCTCGGCCTGGCGGATGCGTGGGTGGGCTACCACTGGGCGCAGGGGCAGGCTGGGTGTGGGGGCCAGGTTTTGCGGCGGATGCGGCCCGGGGTGGTCATCTCGGCCGAGGCGCCCGTCGTCTCCGGGGTGCCGCCGTCTATGAAGGTCAGGGCCTCCGCCGTCGCGTAGGCCGTCGCCGCCAGCAGGGCCGCCACCGTGCACGGCTCGAAGGCCGGGATCGGGTCGGACCATCCCGGGTCGCGGTCCCGGCGGTGCAGGTCGAGGCACTGCAAGCAGGGCCGGCCCGCGGCCGGGACGAACGGGCCGATCACCGCCACGCCCTCGCGGATCGCCACCGCCAGGTGCGGCTGGTGGCGGCGCGCCAGCGACGCGGCGAGCAGTGCCACCGGCTGACGGTGCCGCAGCTGGATGACCAGGGTGGTGGCCCGGCGTACCGGCCGGGTTCCGATCTTGGGGGCGGCCCGCAGCAGGGCCGAGGTGACCGCCGTGCCCCGCTCCGCACCGACGTCGGTCACCCGCAGCGGGCCGCCGGGCAGCTCCTCCGCCGTGACCGTGCCGGGCAGGTCGAGGTCCACATGCCCGACGCCGGACTCGGCCAGCGCCACGGCGATACCCGCGCCCAGGCGACCCTCGCCGGTGATGCGGACCCGGGCCGCGGCGCGGCGGCGCAACGCGCGGGCCGGTGCGGGCCCGCCGTGATGCGCCAGGGCGCTCGCCTCGCCCAGCAGCCGGTGCCGCTCGGACTCGGGCAGCAGGGCGGGCAGCAGGGCCGGCGCGGGCACCACGAGACCGGCCTCGTGCAGTGTGCTGAGCAGCGCCTCGGCCTCGGGCGCCGGGATGCCGCTACGCGCGGCGTGCCGGATCAGGGCGCGCTCCGGGCGGGTCCCGTCGATCAGGTCGAGCAGGTCGGCGGCATCCCGGTCGGGCAGCTCGACGAGCACCGCGCGGGCCGGGTCGCTGCCGAGCTGCAGGGTGCGGGCGTCGCGCCAGATCCGGGGAAGACCGGGAATGAGGATGGGCCGCTGTACAGGCATGGGTGACAGGTTGTCACCACGCGATTGCGCTTGGCCCGAGTTATCCACAGGCTACGCACCGCTGTACGCACCTTCATCCACAGGACCGAGTGACTTATCCACAGGGTGGTGGAGAGTTAACTCCAACTACTCAACGTGTTCGAGTCGACACAGTTACGCCTCGACCGGGTGAGGGGCGGCCGAAGCCGCCCCTCGCTCGCGAAACCGCTGGTCAGGCCTTCGCCTTACCCAGGATCCGGTTCACGGTGGTGCCACAGACCGGGCACTTGCCCTTGGCCATGTTCATGCCGGTCTTCGAGACCTCCACGGTGCCCTGGAAGTCGCGCTTCTCCTTGCACTTCACGCAGTAGCCGTTGTACGTGTTGTCGGCCACGGGTTCCTCCTCGTCATGTTCGTCGGCCCGGCCGGCCCGGTGCCGATCGCGGCGTCAGGCCGCGAGTGTGTTCGGCGCTGGACCGCTCCGCGACCACGTGGATGCGGCCGCCCGTTCGGGGCGGTCACTACCCAGGTCGGGCCGTTTCCATGTCAGCGCAGCGTCGGCCGTGTTGCCGACGACGTGAGTGTGCGACCTAGCTACGCCCTTTTTAGGCAGATATGCCGGGACACGCCGACGAATACGCTCAGAAGCTCCCAAACGGGACGATCAAGCGGAATCGGAGCCCGATTTATGGTGGGGTACGGCTACCCGTGTTGCTGTTGTGGAAAAATTTTTCCGGCAGTGCGGGGCAAAACTCGTTTTTCGGTCGCGTGTCGTTTGGCATACCCTTGCGGTGACATGGGTCTCACGGATTAGCGTCTGTACGTGAACCCGAACCTGGGCCGTGCGAGCCGGTAATGGCCCGGACGCGTAAGCCTGTCGTCGAAGTGCGGCGTAGCCAGCGCCGGCGCCGAACGGTTTCCGCCTACCGTGACGGCGAACGGGTCGTGGTGCTCATCCCCGACCGCTTCTCCCGCGCGGAGGAGATGGAGTGGGTCGAGCGGATGCTCGCCCGGCTGGCCGCCCGGGAAGAGCGCGTCCAGCGTGGCGACGACGAGCTGTCCGCTCGCGCGCGGCGCCTCACCGCCCGGTTCCTCTCCGATCACGCACGCAAGGTGACCCCGGCGAGCGTGCGCTGGGTGACCAACCAGAACGGCCGCTGGGGCAGCTGCACCCCCGACGACGGCACGATCCGCATCTCGCACCGCATCCAGGAGATGCCCGACTGGGTGATCGACTACGTGCTGCTGCACGAGCTGGCCCACCTGGTGGTCCCGAGCCACAGCGCCCGCTTCTGGGACCTGGTGAACCGATACCCGAAGGCGGAGCGGGCCCGCGGCTACCTCGAGGGCATCTCGGCCGCCACCGGCATGGCGATGACCGACGACTGACTCGGCGACGGGCCGGCGACCACGGGCCCCCTGTGGTCGCCAGGCCCGCGGACACCGGGATAGCCTCGCCGTGTGGTGCGGCGGATCGTGGTGGCGTTGCTGGTGCCGGTGAGCTGGGCGCCGCCGGGGGTTGAGCTGTCCTCCTGGCGGGCGGCGCTCGCCGAGGACGTGGTCGACCTGCTTGCGCGGCTCGCTCAGGCCGAGCCGGCCGTCGGCGCCACCGCCGAAGATCTCGAGCTGGCCCGGGAGATCGTCTGGCCGGGGATGAAGATCTACGAGGTCGCCACCGCCACCGTCGGGCCGGTGCTGCGAGCCGCCGCCGCGGACGGCTTCGACCAGGCCGCGGTGATCGCCGCCGACGCGCCGGACGTGCCCGGCATGGTGCTGGGCAAGCTGCTGCGCCCGCTCGAGCGCAAGACCGTCGCCGTCGCACCGACCGGCGCCGCGACCGGCCTCCTCGGCGTGGCGACCCACCTGCCGGCACCCGGCTGGCTGCCCGACGCCGACCTGGACACGGCCACTCCGATGACGCTGCGTCGCACGGCCCCGCAGCCCAGCGACGTGGAGTCGACGCCGGACTGGCGTCGCCTGCGCGGCCCGGACGACCTCGCCACCCTCGACCAGGCGCTCGAGGGCTGGGAGAACACCCGCGCCCTCCTGGGCGGCTGAGCCCGGACAACCCGGACAGCCCGGCGGCTGGGCAGCGGGGGTAACCCCGCTCCTGGCCGGCGGGTGCGGCACGGGACCGACGAGTGCTCGTACCCGGAAGCTTTGAACTTGGCACCGAAGAATATGGACTTCCCAGGAGGATCGGGACGGATGGGGAAAGCTGGACGGTTGATGGCGTTCCCTTCGGTCACAATGATCTGGTGAGCGACATTCCGCGGCGGGCGGCATCCCGGACTGCCAGGCTGGCCGCACTTCCCCTCGGATTCGCCGGGCGGACGGCTCTCGGGCTGGGGAAGCGGGCGGTCGGCGCGGCCGCGGACGTCATCTCCGCCGACATCCAGCAGCGCACCGCCGAGCAGCTCTTCAGCGTGCTGGGCCAGCTCAAGGGCGGGGCGATGAAGTTCGGCCAGGCCCTTTCGGTGCTCGAGGCCG
>NZ_JBFAZH010000776.1:0-3744 GCF_040681735.1 Actinoplanes sp. NPDC051633
GTCGGCCGCTCAGCCGGCCGCCCAGCCGGCCGGGCGCGCGCCGCGACTGCCACGTCGCAGCCGGGGCTCCGGGCCGACGCCGGCCGATCACAACACCGGTGAGCTGCCCACCTTCAACGCTTTCGCCAACCCGAGCAAGGGCAGGCCGCGGGACAAGGAGGAGCCGTACGTCCCGGCGCCCGCACTCCCCCAGATCCCGCCCGAGGCGTTGCCGCCGCCGGAGCCGCCGCAACCGAGGAACGTCGACGCCCGCCCGGAGAATTTGCGCGGCACCCCGCTGGTTCCCGAGCCGCACGTGCTGTCGAAGCCGCTGCCCGACCCCGAGCCGGTGACGCCGCCGCTGAGTGTGACCCCGGCGCCGAGCCGGTCGCGCAACCGCCGGCAGACGACGGACGACGAATACGTCGACTGGGTCAGCAAGCTGGGCAACGACTGAGCCGTCACCCCCAGCCGAAGTGGTCGAGCGGGCCCGGTCCGGCGCCGAGCCGCCACAATCGGCCGCCGCTCAGCGCCTCGGTCACATAGCGTTTCGCCTTCCGCACGGCGACCGGGACGGGATCGCCGAGCGCCAGCCCGGCCGCGATCGCCGACGAGAACGTGCACCCCGAGCCGTGGTTGTGCACGGTGTCGACCGGCTCGCCGCGCAGCAGGGTGGTCGCACCGTCGTGCCGCAGGGCGTCGACGCCCGTCTCGCTCCCGGTCACCACGACCGTTCCCGGACCAACAGCGGCAAGGTTGGCGGCCGCCTCCGCCATCTCCTCGGTGGTCGTCACTCGCCGCCCGAGGAGGGCGCCGGCTTCGTGCCGGTTCGGCGTCACCACCGACGGGTACGCGAGCAGCGGCCGGACCGCCGCGACGTTCGACAGCGGGCTCCCCGAGGTGGCGATCAGCACCGGGTCGACGACGAGGTGCGGAAACCGGTCGACCCGGGCGGCGATCACCTCGGCGACCTCCGGGTCCCCGATCATCCCCACCTTCACGGCCGCGACCGGCAGGTCGTCGAGCACGGCGTCGAGCTGCTCGGCGACGACGCCGGCCGGCACCGGATGCACGGCCCGCACACCGGTGGTGTTCTGCGCGGTGACGGCGGTGATCACCGACGCACCGAAGACCCCTAGCGCGGCGAAGGTCTTCAGGTCGGCCTGGATCCCGGCGCCACCTCCGGAGTCCGACCCGGCGATCGTCAGCACCACAACCGGCGTCACGACGCACTCCCGAAAAGTGGTCGCCCACCGCCCAACCGCGAAAGTGGTAGCCCAGCGGGCCTTTCGGGGCCCGGATGGCCTCCTGGGCTACCACTTTTCGCTTGGGACCACGCTGCGGCCAGGTCGGCTGCGACCCGGAGGGGATCGTCGGCTCTCATCACCGCGCCCATCACCGCCACCCCCGCGGCGCCCGCTGTCCGGCATGCGCGCACCCGGGCGGCCGAGTCGATCCCGCCGAGGGCGAGCCACGGCCGTTGCGCGGCGACCGAGAAGCCGATCGGCGGGCCGTAGCCCGGCTTGGACGCCGTCGGGTAGATCGGCGACAGGGTCAGATAGTCCTCGCTGGACAGTCGGGCCACCTCTTCGGCCGAGTGGCAGGAGCGGCCGACCACCCGCACCGGCGTGGTGGGGAGCGGGTCGCGGGCGGCCAGGTGCACGGCGTCGCCGCCGAGCGGATCCGGGCCGGCGATGATCAGACGGCCCGCCGGGAGCACCGTGCGCAGCTCGTCGGCGAGGGCTCTGCGCTGCGCGTACCTCAGATCGCGCTCACGCAGGACGACCCATGCGGCGCCGCCGCGAACCGCTTCCCGGACCACCTCCACCAGCGGGCCCGCGGCGGACCGCCGATCGGTGAGCACGACGAGCCCGCCCGGCGTCACCACGTCGCCTTCCCCTCGTCGGGGGTGGACGCCAGCGCGTGGAAGCGCCGCGGGATGCGACCCGCCTCGAACGCCAGCCGGCCCGCCTCGACCGCATGCCGCATCGCCGAGGCCATCAGCGCCGGATCGTCCGCCCGCGTGACGGCGGACGCGATCAGCACCGCGTCGCAGCCCAGCTCCATCGCCAGCGCCGCGTCCGAGGCCGTGCCGATGCCCGCGTCGAGCACCACCGGCACCGACACGTTCTGCCTGATCAGCCGGATGTGATGCGGGTTGGAGATGCCCAGGCCAGAGCCGATCGGCGAACCGGCCGGCATCACCGCGGCGCAGCCCACCGCTTCCAGCCGCCGGGCCAGGATCGGGTCGTCGTTGCTGTACGGCAGCACCGTGAACCCGTCCGCCACCAGCGTCTCCGCCGCCCGCAGCAGCTCCACCGCGTCCGGCAGCAGGGTCCGCTCGTCGCCGATCACCTCGAGTTTGATCAGGCTGGTCTCGAAGGCCACCCGGGCCAGCCGCGCCGTCTTGATCGCGTCCGCGGCGGTGTAGCAGCCGGCCGTGTTCGGCAGCACGCGCACCCCGCAGCGGTCGAGCATCGGCAGCAGGCCCGGCCCGGCGGCGTCGATCCGGCGCAGCGCGACGGTGACCAGCTCCGTCCCGGACGCACGGATCGCCGCCTCCAGCTCGGTCAGGCTGCGCGTGCCGCCGGTGCCGAGGATCAGTCGGGAGGCCTTGAAAAGCTCCACGTCAGCCGCCCTGCGCCGCGGTCAGCACCTCGACCCGGTCGCCCTCGGCCAGGCCGGTCCGCGCCCACACCGAGCGGGGCACCACCTCGCCGTTGACCGCGACCGCGACGCCGCGCCGGGCGTCGGTGAGCCGCGCGACCAGCGCCGCGACGTCACCGCCGTCCGGGAGGCTCATCGCGCGACCGTTGACCGTGAGCGTCACGAGAATCTCCCTGGATCGAAGGGGGCGAGCAGCGGGTCGGCCTCGCCGGTCACGACCAGCTCGGCGATGAGGTCGGCGGTGATCGGAGCGAGGAGTACGCCGTTGCGGTGGTGCCCGGTGGCGACGACGGTCCGGTCGTCCAGCCGGCCCAGCAGCGGCTCGTTGTCCGGTGTGGACGGACGGTGCCCGGCCAGCATCTCGGTGACCGCGAAGTCGGCCAGCGCCGGCACCAGATCCACGGCCGCGCGCAGCAGGTCGAGGATGGCGCCGGCGGTGACCGCGTGGTCGGTGCGCTCCTGCTGGGTGGCACCGACGATGACGTCGCCGTCGGCCCGCGGCACCAGATAGACGTGCCGGCCGTCGGCGTATCCGCTGATCACGTGCCGCAGCAGGCCGGGCTCGCCGCGCAGCCGGAGCAGCTCGCCCTTGACCGGTCGCACCGGCAGACCGGTCAAGGCGGCGGTTCCGACGCCGGCGGCGACGATCACCCGATCCGCGTCGAGGGCGGCGAGGTCCTCGACCCGCTCGGGAACGACCGTGACCCGTTCCCGCAGGGCGGCGACGACCCGGCGCGGATCGACCTGCCGGTCGTCGGCGAGATGGCACCCGGCCCGGACCCGCGGTGACAGGGCGGGTTCGAGCTGCCGGACCTCGCTCGGCGTCAGCCCTTGCCGTGCCCACTCCCGGCGGGCCTGCTCGAGATCGTCGGCGGTCAGGACGACGGCGAGTGTCCCGTCGGCGGGCAGCGGCACGCCGAGCTCGTCGGCGAAGCCGGGCCAGCGGCGGGCGGACTCGACCATCAGCCGGCCGAGCGCCGCGCTCTGCCAGGTGCTCTCGTTCCCGGCCGCCAGCATGCCCGCCGCAACGAACCAGGCCCCGGGGTGCTCCGCCCTTGCCGAAGGCTCGGCGGCCGGAAGCGGCACAGCGTCGAAGAC
>NZ_JBFAZH010000777.1:0-3743 GCF_040681735.1 Actinoplanes sp. NPDC051633
ATTCGGATCCGCAGATCGCCGAGCTGTTGCGGGACATCGACGCGGACTTCCTGATCGCCGAGGTGCCGACCGCGCTGGTCCAGTCCCTCGAAGGGCTGGAACGGGTCGCCCAGATCGTCCGCGCGATGAAGGCGTTCGGGCATCCCGGCACCGAGGAGATGACCCTGGCGAACCTCAGCGAGCTGATCGAGAACACGCTCGTCGTCGCGGCCGGCGAGACCAGGTACGTGGCGGACCTCGAGACGGAGCTGGCGGATCTGCCGCTGGTGCGGTGCCATGCCGGCGACATCAATCAGACGTTGCTCAACCTCGTGGTCAACGCGGCGCACGCCATCGACTCGGCCGGGCGTGGCCGGGGCACGATCCGGGTGACGACGCGCCGGGACGGCGACGAGGTGGTCATCGAGGTCGCGGACACCGGCAACGGTGTGCCGCCGGAGATCGCCGACAAGCTCTTCGATCCGTTCTTCACCACCAAGGAGGTCGGCCGGGGCACCGGGCAGGGCCTCTCTCTCGCTCGGAGTCTCGTGGTGGACCGGCACCACGGCGCCATCGGGTTCCGCAGCGAGGTCGGCGTCGGCTCCGTCTTCACCGTGCGGCTCCCGCTGGACGCGCGGGACCAGCCGGCGCTCCCGACCACTTTGGAGGTAGCGGTATGACCGAGAAACCACATGTGGTCTTCGTCGACGACGAGCCACGCATTCTCGACGGGCTTCGGCGCATGCTCCGCCGAGAAAGCTCTCGCTGGGAGATGTCGTTCGCGGCGGGCGCGGCGGAGGCTCTGGCGGTGATGGCGGCCCGTCGCTGCAATGTCGTCGTGTCCGACTTCCGCATGCCCGGCATGGACGGCGGGGAGCTGCTGAGCCGAGTGCAGACGCTCTATCCCACGACCGCCCGGGTCATCCTCTCGGGCCAGACCGGCGAGAAGGACGTGCTGCGCGTCATCGCGCTGGCCCATCAGTTCCTGACCAAGCCGGCCGGCCGCGACCAACTGGTGCAGACCGTGGACCGGCTCATCGCGGCTCAGGCCGCGACCGGCGACGACTCGGCTCGCCGGGACGTCTCCATGGTGGACTCGTTGCCCAGTCCCTCCGGCGTGGTGATGCAGCTGATCACCGAGTTGAACGCGGAGGACGCCTCGGCGGAGTCCGTCGGCGCCATCATCGAGCAGGATCCGGCGGCCGCCGCCAAGGTGCTTCACCTGGTGAATTCGTCGGCCTCGATGGTCGGTCACGTGGTCACCGACGTGGTCCAGGCCGTCGCCCTGCTGGGCACCCACACGGTTCGCGGACTCGTCCTGATGCACGACGTGGTCCGCAGCCTCGATCCGGAGGGGGTGCTGCCCAACGGCTGGATCCAGAATCTCACCGACCACTCGGTGCACACGTCGCGCCTGGCGCGTCGGCTCGCCGGCAGCGCGCCGTGGGCCAACGAGGCGTTCACGGCCGGCTTGCTGCACGAGGTCGGCCAGCTGGTTCTGGCCTCCTCCCGCCGGGACGACTATCCCGGTGCGCTGAGCACATGGCGTGACGTCAAGCCGGCCGGCGCCGAGGCCGATCCGGAGGTGAGTCCGCGGCTCGACGAGGTCGAGCGGACCCTGTTCGGCACTTGTCACAGCGAGGCCGGCGCGAACCTTCTCGCGCTCTGGGGGCTTCCCGCCGCGGTGGTGGAGTCGGTTGCCGGGCATGCCGCGCCCGGCACGGTGTCGTCGGTGCAGGACCCGGCGGCGGCGGTCGCCTTCGCGCACCGGGTCGTCGAGGCGGAGCTCGGTGACGTGTGCGGGTCAGGCGGCCACGGGTCCGACGCCTTCGGAGAGGATCTGGGTGAGCCGGAGCGCGAGGCGATCGAGCGCTGGCGGGCTACGTTGCGGCAGTGACGTCGGTGCCCGGCGGGTACACCATCACCGGCTCGGCGACCCCGTCGTCCAGGGTCGCGAAGTTGCGCAGGCGGCTCATCAGGCTCGTGGTCACCTCCTGACCGGGATTCACCAGGAGGGTGCCGGTGCCGCTGCGCACCGGCGCGGCGAGCACCATGCCGATGCGCAGGTCCGCCAACGCGACGGCGCTGACCGCGGTGGATGCCTCGCCCTGCACGGCATCGGTGAGCGCATCCAGCAGCACCGGGTCGTAGTGACCCGGCCGGGACCGCAGCGTCACGCAGGCGACGCCGGGAGCCACGCCCTCGCAGATCAGGGAGTCCAGGTCCTGCACGATGTGCAGCAGACGGGCACCGAACGGGATGTCCTCGCCGGCCAGGTTGTCGCCGGGCGGCCCCGAGCCGTCCCAGTTCCGCCGCGAATACCGGATGGCGTCGGTGATCGCCGTCAGCCGCGGGATGGGCGCGATCAGCCGCTCGGCCACGTCGGGGACTTCGTCCACCATGCGCTGTTCGGCAGCCGTCAGCGACTCGGCCGCGCCGAGCCGCTCCACGACCGAAGGCGGTAGGGACACGGCGCCGAGCTGCGACATCATCACGCTGAGCTCGACCGCCCACCGGTCGGCGACGGCCACCCTGTCGAGGACGGCGACGGCCGTGCGCCGCATGCGCGTGGCCCGCGCGAAGGCCGCCGGGTTCGCCAGCGAAAGGACGTCCACCAAGGCGTGCACGCAGCCGCGCAGCGTCTGTTCCAGCAGCTCGCGCTCGCCGATGACGAGGCGGTGCTGCGCCACGCAATCGTGCAACGCCGCCGTCAGCGTCGTCTGGTCCACCGGTTTCAGCAACATGCGGAAGATGCCGCCCTCGTTGACCGTGGTCGCCGCGTCGGGCAGGTTAGTGTGCCCGGTGAGCAGCATCCGGGTCGCGTCCGGGGCCGCCTTGCGGACCGCGGCGAGGAACTCGGCGCCGTTGATGCCCGGCATGAGGAAGTCCGAGACGATGACCTCGAACGGCTCGTCCCGGCCCAGCGAGAACAGCCCGTTGGCGGCACCGACCGCGGTCACCACGTCGAAGTCGCGACGCAGCTGACGGCGCAGCCCGTTCAGCAGATGGGGCTCATCGTCGACGAACAGGACCCGAGGCAGGGTCATCGGAGCGGTCACCTCCGTCCATCAAAGGGATATCCGCTTCAAACTATCCGTGGCGCGCCCGCTATGTGGCGGTTCACTGGCCTTCGCCCTCCACCCGCACGGGCAGGCAGATCGTGAAGGTGGTGCCGGCCCCCGGGCTGGACTCCACCCGGATCGAGCCGCCGTGCTTCTGCACGATGCTGGAGTACGCCATGCTCAGGCCCTGACCGGTGCCCTTCCCGACCTCCTTCGTGGTGAAGAACGGGTCGAAGATCCGCTGCTGGGTGGCCTCGCTCATACCGGTCCCGTCGTCGCTGACGGCGATCTCGACGAGATCCTGCCCTCGGGTGGTCCGGATCCGGATGTTTCCGAGCCCGCCGCCCTCGCGGTGACCGGCCGCCTCGATGGCGTGAGCCGCATTGACGATGAGGTTCAGTACGACCTGCTTGAGCTCTCCCTCGTAGCACGGCACCAGGCCGACGTCATCCGCCAGGTCCAGGCTGAGCTCCGCGTAGTACTTCCACTCATTGCGAGCCACCTGCGCCGTGCTCTCCACGGCCCGGTTGATGTCGACGTTGCTGCGGCCCTGGCCGGGATGGGAGAAGTCCTTCATCGCGCGGACGATCTGGGCGACCCGTTCCAGCCCTTCGAGGGACTCGACCAGGGCGGTCGGCACCTCGGCGATCAGGAAGTCCGCGTCGATGTCCCGCAACAGCTCGGCGATCTGCGGATCCGAGC
>NZ_JBFAZH010000778.1:0-3739 GCF_040681735.1 Actinoplanes sp. NPDC051633
GCCCACTCCGGCTCGATCCGGGCGTTCACCCGGCCCCACAGCCGCGACGTCTCGACCAGCTCGGCGGCCATCACCCAGCGCGGCTGCTTCTTGAACAGCGCCGAGCCGGGGAAGATCGCGAACCGCGCGCCGCGGGCGCCCAGGTACTCCCGCTTGTCGGCCTCCTTGAGGCCGATGTGGCTCAGCAGCCCCGCGAGCAGGGCGGTGTGCACGGCCTGGCCGGGCGCGACCGCTTCGTTGTCCTCGATCACCGACAGCCCGAGGGTACGGGCCACCTGCCGCAGCTGGGCGTAGATGTCCTGCCACTCGCGCACCCGGAGGTAGTTGAGGAACTCGGCCCGGCACAGCCGGCGGAACTGGTTGCCGGACAGCTCCCGCTGCTTCTCCCGGAGATACTTCCAGAGCCCGAGGTACGTGAAGAAGTCCGACTCCTTGTCGGTGAACCGGCCGTGCTTCTCGTCCGCCAGCTGCTGCTTGTCGACCGGCCGCTCGCGAGGGTCCTGGATGGACAGTGCGGCGGCGCAAGGTGCAGTACTCGCGGATCGACCCGGCGCTCTGCCGCGAGCTGTTTATCCGGCAGGCGCTGGTCGAGGGTGACTGGGACACCCACCACAAGTTCCTCGATGCCAACGCTCGTCTCATCGCGCAGATCGAGGAGGTCGAGAACCGGGCCCGGCGGCGGGACATCGCGGTCGACGATGAGACGATCTTCGCGCTCTACGACGAGCGGATCCCGGCGGACGTGGTGTCCGGGCGGCACTTCGACGCGTGGTGGAAGAAGGAGCGTCACAAGAACCCCGATCTGCTGACCTTCACCCGCGAGATGCTGGTCAACGCCGGGCGCGACGGGGTGGATCCGGGCTCGTATCCGGACGCCTGGCTGGCTGCGGGGCCGGCCGGCGGTGTCCGACTGCCGCTGAGCTATCGCTTCGAGCCGAACGCCCCCGACGACGGCGTCACCGTCGAGGTGCCGCTCGCCCTGCTCAACAAGCTCGACGCCGACGACTTCGGCTGGTCGGTGCCCGGCCTGCGGCACGAGGTCGTGGTCGCGCTGATCCGCGCCCTGCCCAAGCACCTGCGGACCAACTTCGTGCCGGTGCCGGACTGGGCCGCCACGGTGCTCCACCGGATCCCCGCCCGGCGCGGCCCGCTGCCCGACGCGGTCGGCGACGAGCTGCGCCGGCTCACCGGCACGGTGGTCCCGCGCGACGCCTGGCGGCCCGGCGAGGTGCCCGCGCATCTGCGGATCAACTTCCGGGTGGTGGACGAGCACGGTTCGGTGCTGGGCCAGGGCCGCGACCTCGACGTGCTCCGCCGCGAGCTCGCGCCGGCGGTGCAGGAGACGATCTCGGCCGCGGCCGGCGACATCGAGCGGTCCGGGATCAAGACCAACGACTTCGGTACGCTCCCGCGGCGCGTCACCCAGGTTCGCGGCGGCATCGAGGTCAACGTCTACCCGGCGCTCACCGACGAGGGCGACAGCGTGGCGATCCGGGTGTACGAGACCGAGGCCGAGCAGCGCCTGGCGATGCGCGCCGGTACCCGCCGCCTGCTGCTGCTCACGCTCCCGCCAGCCGCCCGGTACCTGCAGGGGCGGCTGGACAACCGGGCCAAGCTCGAGCTGTCCCGGGGCAATCCGTACCGGTCGATCGCCGACCTGCTGGACGACTGCGCCGGCGCCGCGGTCGACCGCCTCGTCCAGGACGCCGGGGGACCGGCCTGGGACACGGCCGCCTTCATGCGACTGCGCGACGAGGTCCGCGCCGACCTGGTGGACGCCACCGCCGCCGTGGTCAAGCAGGTCCAGGCCGTGCTGTCCACCGCGTACGAGGTCGGCCGCCGGCTGGAGAGCACCCGCGACCCGCAGCTGGTGGCGGCGCTGGCCGACATCCGCGCGCAGCTCAAGGGCCTGGTGTATCCGGGCTTCGTCACCGACACCGGCTGGCGGCAGCTGCATCACCTGCCGCGCTACCTCAAGGCCGTCGAGTACCGTCTCGACCGCCTCGGTGGCACGCTCGCCCGCGACCGTCAGCTGATGGCCCAGGTGCACGAGATCGAGCGGGAGTGGCGCGACCTGCGCGCGGAGCTGCCCGCCGGCGGGCCGGCCGACGAGGGGCTGACCGAGATCCGCTGGATGATCGAGGAGCTGCGGGTCGGGCTCTTCGCGCAGTCGCTCGGCACCGCGTACCCGGTTTCCGACAAACGGATCTACAAGGCCATGGACCTCCTTCCGGCCTAGATACGATCAGGCACCTGCCGTCCGGTTCGCGAGCCCGAAGGGGTGCAGGCCCGCTAGCACTAGGGTGCCGTTCGGTTACCCCTCTGCCGCATTCGGCCGGCAGGCCCTAGCGTTCTCCGCATGACGAACGACTTCCTCGCCTTCGCCCCGATTTCCGCCGTTCCCGCCGACGCCGTGGACATCTCGGTGGACGCCGCCACGTTCGCGGCCGCCGACCTGGGCGCCCTGCGGGACGTCGAGGTCGACGCCGAGTTCGATGCGGACATGGACGCACTGCCGGCCGAGCTTCCGGTCGGTCTCGCGGACATGCTCGCCGAGGTCGCCGAGGTCTTCGTCCCGGCCGATCCGTCGGTCGCCCAGCTGGACGAGCTGATGGCCCGCGTGGGCGTCGACGGCCTGGTCGCCGCCATGGCCGACCCGGGCCTCCTCGCTCGGGTGGACCAGCACGCCGCGGCGGTGCGCGACGCGCTGAACGGGGCCGGCCGCGAGATCGACGCCGAGGCCCTGGCGTCCTACGCGCGCTCGATCGAGGCCGCCGCCCACCGGATGGGCCGCCCGGTGCCCGGGGCCGGCGAGGCGCACGTCTCCGGCGCCGCCTGGCACGCCGCCGAGTGGCACCTGATGCGCCTGGTGGCCGTTTGTGCGATCGCCGACTCCGCCGGTCTGCTGTGATCTTCGCCCGAATCGCCAGTACGTCCGTTTTGCCCTCTCGAAGGTAGAAAAGTACCTTCAGTGGCATGAAGCTTCCCGCCAGGGTCCTGACCCTCGCTCTCATCCTCGTTCCGGCGGTGCCCGCCCTGGCGGCCACCACCACCAGCCCCGCCGCGAAGGCGTCCCCGGTCGTCGTGGCCCGCTACTCGTTCGACTCCACGGCCGCCGGCAAGGTCCCCGACCTGTCCGGGCGGGGCGTCCCGCTGACCATCCGCTCCGCCGACCGCGGCGCCGTCCGGTTCGTCGCGGCCAAGACCGGCCGCTACATCGGTCTCCCGCTGCGCTGCGCGGCCGGCGCCTCGACCTGCCCGCGGGCGCTGCTGGAAGGCGCCGACGACCCCGACCTCGACCCGGGCACGCGCAGCTTCCGCTGGGGCGCGACGATCGCCGTCGCGAAGAGCCAGCTGGCGGGCTCGTCCAACATCCTGCAGAAGGGCGTAGCGACCACCGAGAGCCAGTGGAAGATGCAGGTCGGCGAGACGCACGGCCGGGCGCAGTGCGTGGTCGTCGGCCGGGGCTCCAGCCGCGCGTACCTGGTGCGCTCAACGGTCGCCGTCGCCGACGGCAAATGGCACAAGATCCTTTGTGTACGTTCGTCCGCCGCGCTGACGATCGTGGTCGACGGCGTCTCCCGCGGCACGACGCGGCTCCCGGCCGGCATGAGCATCCTGAACGACAAGCCGCTGCGCATCGGCGGCCCCAACTTCAACACCAGCAGCGACATGTTCCACGGCAGCATCGACGACGTCTACGCCACGATCGGCTGATCCCTGCACACCCGGCGCGGCG
>NZ_JBFAZH010000779.1:0-3738 GCF_040681735.1 Actinoplanes sp. NPDC051633
GTCGAAGTCGATCTTCGCGTCCTTGGCCTCCGACATGGACCACGGGCCGGAGATGATCATGCCGACCTTGCCGTTGTTGAACAGCGGGCCGTACTTCTCGTCGGTCTGGTCGAGATACATCGACCGGTCGTCCACGGCCATCTGGCGCAGCGTCTCCAGCGCCTTGACGCCGGCGTCGGAGTTGAAGGCCGGCTTGGTGCCGTCGAGGATCTCCCCGCCGTTCTGCCAGAGCAGCGGCCACAGGTGCCAGGTGGTGTCCTCGCTGCCGGAGACCGAGTACGCGGTGCCGTACTGGTTCTTCGCCGGGTCGGTCAGCTTCTTCGCGGCGGCGCGGAAATCCGCCCAGGTCCAGTCGCTCTTGGGGTAGTCGAGCCCGGCGGCGTCGAAGAGCTTCTTGTTGTAGATGACGCCCAGGTTGTCGACCACGGCCGGGACGCCGATCGTCCGTCCCTTCGGGCTGGCCGTCTCGCGGCCCGAGACCGGGAACTCGTTCCAGCCGAAGGCCGGGTCCTTCACCCACTCGGTGAGATCCTGGGTCTTGCCGCTGGCGCCGAGCTCACCGGCCCAGCTGCCGTAGGAGTACGAGATGTCCGGGTAGCTTCCGCCGGTGAAGCCCGCGGACAGCTTGGCCAGCAGATCGTCCGTGGTGGGTGCTCCGGCGGACGCCTTGATGGTGACGTTCGGATGCGCGGCGTGGTACTCGGCGGCCAGGGCCTCGGCGATCTTCTGCGCGTCGTCGCTCTGCCCGGTCCACCAGGTGATCTCGACGGCCGCTTTCGGGTCGTAGCCCTGGGCGGCATCCTTCCCGTCGTCGGTCGAACCGCCCATGCAGGCGGACAACAGCAGGGTCGTGCTCATTGCGCCCGCTAGCAGGCGGCCGCGCCGGAAGGGGGTCATCGAACTACCTCGTTTCGATCAAGCCATGGCGTCGGAGAGGACGACGGATCGGGTGAGCAGTCGGGGACGGTCGGGATCCAGACCGCGGTGTGCGGCCAGCGCCAGCGCGAATCGCTGGGCGAGGACCAGTTGCGCGAGGGGGTCGAGGCGATCGCGGTACGCGGTGGCACCCGCCGATCGGGCCACGTCGTCGAGGGCGGCGGGGACGTCGCCGAACGACCAGATCAGGCTGCTGCGGCCGGCCACCGCCACCGGACCGTGCCGGAAGTCCATGGCCGGGTACGACTCGGAGTACGCCTGGGCGGCTTCGCGAACCTTGAGCGCGGCCTCGTGGGCCAGCCCGACGGTCCATCCTCTGCCGAGGAACACGAGGTGCTCGATGTCCGCGGGGTCGGCCGGCAGCGGTGCGGACAGGGCCGCCTCGCCGTCGGTCACGAGCCGGCTCAGATCCGCACCGAACGCGGCCCGGGCCAGCGCCAGCACCGTGGTCGGGTACCGGGTCTGCACCACGCTGCGCTCGTCGGCGAAATCCAGCAGGAGCCGGGTGTCGGCCAGGGCGTCGACCGGCTCGTCCCGCACCGCCGTGACCGCCACCCGGTGGGTGCCGGCCGGCGTACGGCGCAACGCGTCCAGCACCTCGGTGGAGGTGCCGGAGCGTGTGATGGCGACGATCCGGTCGTATCGGCGGCGCGGGACGTACTCCGACGCGCACACCGCGTCGGTCTCGCCCAGCCCCGCCGACTCGCGCAGCTCGGCGATGCTCTGCGCGACGAACCAGGAGGTGCCGCAGCCGAGGACGAGCATCCGTTCCCCGGGAGCGGCGAAGGCCTGCTCGGCCTCCTCCGCCCGGGTCAGGGCCTGCGCCCAGACCTGCGGCTGGCTGGCGATCTCGGTCGTCGTGTGAGTCATGGTCGCCGATTATGCTCGTTTGTGATCACTTAACAAGATGTCGACGTCAAACGAACATTCTGTGTTGCGCGTTAGACCGCGGCCGTCAGAGCTTCGGGGAGGAGATCACGGTGCGCAGCCGTCATCTCGGCGCAGAGTTCCCAGATCGCGTCGACGGACAGCGTGGCGGCGGTGTTCGGGTCGACCATCGCGGCTCGGCGCACCATCAGCGGGTCGCCGTCCACCGCGGCCGCCACGGTCAGCTGGCCCACGCTCACGAAGCCGCGGTTGACCGCGGCACACTGCGGCGGCAGGGCGCCCACCCGCTCCGGCCGCACCCCGAGACGATCGACCACACACGGCACCTCGACGGCGTAGCCCTCCGGCAGGTTCGAGATCAGCCCGTGGTTCGCGACATTGCCGTGGATGCGACGCATCTGCCCGGTGACGATGCTGTGGATCACCTGCGGCGCGTACTCGGTGGCGTCACGGCTGACGTCGAGCGGCTCGCCGGCCAGCACCGACTTGCGGGTCTCGTGGTACTCCGCCACGTTGCCCGCGCTGATCCGCAGATAGTCGCCGACCGGGATGCGCAGGCGCTCGACCTCGGCGTCCAGGTGGAGATACCAGGGCAGGTACTCCGAGGAGTGCTCGCTGGTCTCGGTGGGGAAGTAGCCGATCCGGCGGTACATGTCCATGCGGACCCGGCGGCGCAGCTCGGGGTCGCGTTCGAGGCGCTCGTCGAGGCGTGGGTAGAGCGACTCGCCGCGATGCTCGAAACGCAGCAGCCACGCCTGATGGTTGACCCCCGCCCCGGTGTAGTCGATCTCCTCGAACGGGACGCCCAGCAGCTCGCCCAGATCGCGCACCGTCCAGTAGACGGAGTGACACAGGCCGACCGCCTTCACATCCGGTGCGGTGGCGGCGAGATAGCCGATGTTCATCGCCATCGGGTTGGTGTAGTTCAGCAGCCACGCGTCCGGGCAGAGCTCACGGATGTCCTTGGCGATGCCGTCCAGGACCGGGAAGGTCCGCAGCGCGCGGAAGATGCCGCCGACGCCGAGGGTGTCGCCGATCGTCTGCCTGAGCCCGTACCGGGCGGGGATCTCGAAGTCGCGAACGGTGGCGGCGTGCATGCCGACCTGGATCGCGTTGATGACGAAATCCGCGCCCTCCAACGCCTCCCGGCGGTCCAGGCTCGCGGTGATCACGGGCTTCGCGTCGAGCTGCTCGGCGGTGCGGCGGGCGATCGCCACGGCCGTCTCCAGCCGCTCGGGGTCGATGTCGTGCAACGCCAGTGTCACGCCGCGCAACTCGTCGAAGGACAGGATGTCGGCGAGCAGCTCGCGCGTGAACACCACGCTGCCGGCGCCGAGAAACGTGATCACAGTCATGGCCGGATTCTGGTGAAGTCGACGTCGAACGCGCAAGCGAATCTTCTCAATCGCTCGGAAACGAACTACAGTGACTGCGCGTTTGATCAATGACCGGTGGAGGGCAGCTCAGAGATGCCGCAGAGCACGTTGCGTCGTGCCGACCGAGTGTCGGCCATCCTCGAGCGGGTGGCCAGCAACGGCTCGGTCGATGCGGGTCACCTGGCGATCGAGTTCCGCGTCTCACCCGCCACCATCCGGCGTGACCTGCAGGCGTTGGAGGATCAACGACTGCTTTCGCGTACGCACGGCGGCGCCGTCGCCGTGGATGTCGCGTACGAGCTGCCGGTGCGATACCGCGTGGGCCAGCACCGCGAGGAGAAGGCGGTGGTCGCCCGCAAGGCCGCCGACGTGCTGCCGCGCGGGCCGCTGACCCTCGGGCTGACCGGCGGCACCACCACGCATCTGCTGGCCCGCATCCTCGCCGAGCGCGTCGACCTGACCGTGGTGACGAACGCGCTGAACATCGCGGCCGAGCTCGCCCTGCGCCCCCGGCTGAAACTCATCATGACCGGCGGCG
>NZ_JBFAZH010000780.1:0-3737 GCF_040681735.1 Actinoplanes sp. NPDC051633
CCCGCTGATGCCGGCGACGGCGGCGACCCGGGGCTCGAAGGCGGCGGCCCGCGGCCGGCGTGTTCACCGGCAACCGGGTGAAGGCCGCGCCGGTGCTGTGGAGCGAGCAGGTGCTCAAGGGTGGAGTGGTCCGCGCGGTGGTGCTCAACTCCGGCGGCGCCAACGCGTGCACCGGCACCCAGGGCTTCCGCGACACGCACGCCACCGCCGAGCACACCGCGGCGGTGCTGCGCGGCGGGGCCAAGCCGATGCTGGTCGGCCCGGGCGACGTGGCGGTCTGCTCGACCGGCCTGATCGGCGAGCTGCTGCCGATGGACAAGCTGCTGCCGGGCGTCGCGACCGCGGCCAAAGGGCTGGCCAAGGACGGCGGCGCGGACGCGGCCGAGGCCATCATGACCACCGACACCGTGGCCAAGACGGCGACCCGGACCGGGCCGGGCGGCTGGACCGTGGGCGGCATGGCCAAGGGCGCCGGCATGCTCGCGCCCGCGCTGGCCACCATGCTCGTCGTCATCACCACCGACGCGGTGGCCGGCAACGACGCGCTCGACGAGGCGCTGCGGGCGGCCACCCGGGTGACCTTCGACCGGATCGACGCCGACGGGTGCATGTCCACCAACGACACCGTGCTGTTGCTCGCCAGCGGCGCGTCCGATGTGCAGCCGGAGCAGGACGAGCTGACCGCTGCCGTCACCGCGGTCTGCCACGACCTCGCGCAGCAGCTCATCGCCGACGCCGAGGGCGCCACCAAGCACATCGCGATCGAGGTGCTCGGCGCGGCCAGCGAGGCGGATGCCGTCGAGGTCGGCCGCACGGTGGCACGCAACAACCTGGTGAAGACCGCGCTCTTCGGCAACGACCCCAACTGGGGCCGGATCCTGGCCGCGGTCGGCACCACCGGCGCGGTCTTCGAGCCCGACCGGATCGACGTGGCGATCAACGGCGTGTGGGTGTGCAAGGGCGGCGCGGCGGCCGAGGACAGGTCCAAGGTGGACCTCTCCGGGCGCGATGTGCAGATCCGGATCCACCTGCGCGAGGGCGAGATGTCGGCGACCATCTGGACCACCGACCTGTCGCACGCGTACGTGCACGAGAACTCGGCCTACTCGTCATGACCCCGCAGGAGAAGGCCGCCGTTCTCATCGAGTCGTTGCCGTGGCTGTCCCGCTTCCACGGCTCGACCGTGGTGATCAAGTACGGCGGCAACGCGATGATCGACCCCGCGCTGCAGGCCGCCTTCGCGGCCGACGTGGTCTTCCTGCGCTATGCCGGGATCAAGCCGGTGATCGTCCACGGCGGCGGGCCGCAGATCAGCTCGATGCTGTCGAGGCTGGGCATCGCCTCGTCCTTCCAGGGCGGTCTCCGGGTCACCACGCCCGAGGCCATGGACGTCGTCCGCATGGTTCTGGTCGGCCAGGTCGGCCGTGAGCTGGTCGGGCTGATCAATCAGCACGGCCCCTTCGCCGTCGGTCTCTCCGGCGAGGACGCGCGGCTGTTCACCGCCACGCGGCGCGGCGCGCTCGTCGACGGGCAGACCGTCGACATCGGGCAGGTCGGCGATGTGAGCGCCGTGGACACCTCGGCCGTCGACGACCTGATCGCGGCCGGCCGGATCCCGGTCGTCGCCTGCGTCGCGCCCGACGCCGACGGCGTGGTGCACAACGTCAACGCGGACACCGGCGCCGCCGCCCTCGCGGTCGCGCTGCAGGCCCGCAAGCTCGTCGTGCTCACCGACGTCCCGGGCCTCTACACCAACTGGCCGGACACCGGCTCGCTCACCTCCGAGATCACCGCCGACGACCTCGAGAAGCTCATGCCGTCCCTGGAGTCCGGGATGGCGCCCAAGATGGAGGCCTGCCTCCGCGCGGTGCAGGGCGGCGTGTCGGCCGCCCACGTCATCGACGGCCGCGTCGCCCACTCGACCCTGCTGGAAGTCTTCACCTCGGAAGGATTCGGGACCATGGTGGTGCCGTCATGACGCTGCGGGATCGCTGGCGCCAGTCCCTGATGGACAACTACGGGACGCCGCAGCTGGCCCTGGTCAAGGGCGAGGGCGCGGTGCTCATCGACGAGGACGGTAAGGAGTATGTCGACCTGCTCGGCGGCATCGCGGTGAACGCGCTCGGGCACGCCCACCCGGCCGTCGTGCAGGCCGTCTCCCAGCAGATCGCCACCCTCGGGCACGTCTCCAACCTCTACGTGGCCGAGCCGCCGGTCGCGCTCGCCGAGCTGCTGCTGGCGCTGGCCGGCCGGCCCGGCCGGGTGCTGTTCTGCAACTCCGGAGCCGAGGCGAACGAGGCCGCGTTCAAGCTGTCCCGGCTGACCGCGCGCAGTCACGTGGTGTCCACCGTGGGCGGTTTCCACGGCCGCACGATGGGCGCGCTGGCGCTGACCGGCCAGCCGGCGAAGGCGGATCCGTTCCGGCCGCTGCCGGGCGATGTGACCTTCGTGCCCTACGGCGACGTGGAGGCGCTGCGGTCCGAGGTGACCGACCACACGGCGATGGTCGTCCTCGAGCCGATACAGGGCGAGAACGGCGTGGTCGTGCCGCCGCCCGGCTACCTCGCGGCGGCCCGGGAGATCTGCACCGCGGCCGGCGCGCTGCTCGTGCTCGACGAGGTGCAGACCGGCATCGGGCGCACCGGGCACTGGTTCGCGCACCAGGCCGACGGCGTCGAGCCCGACATCGTCACGCTGGCCAAAGGGCTGGGCGGCGGGCTGCCGATCGGCGCCTGCCTCGCCTTCGGCCCGGCGGCCGACCTGTTCACGCCCGGCCTGCACGGCACCACCTTCGGCGGCAACCCGGTCAGCTGCGCCGCCGCGCTGGCGGTGATCCGGACCATCGCCGGCGACGGGCTGCTCGACCACGTGAAGCGGATCGGCGAGCAGATCCGGCGCGGCGCCGAGGCTCTCGGCCTCACCGTGCGGGGGGCCGGGCTGCTGCTCGGCATCGTGCTCGACCAGCCGTCCTCGGCGGACCTGGCCGCGAAGCTGCGGGAGGCGGGCTACCTGGTGAATCCGGTGCAGCCGGACGTCATCCGGCTGGCGCCGCCGCTGATCCTGAGCGCCGAGCAGGCCGACGGTTTCCTCGGCGCGCTGCGGGAGGTGACCCGGTGACCCGCCACTTCCTGGCCGACGACAGCCTGTCGCCGGACGAGCAGACCGCCGTCCTCGAGCTGGCCGCCCGCATGAAGGAGGACCGGTACTACTACCACCCGCTGGCCGGGCCCCAGTCGGTCGCCGTGCTGTTCGACAAGCCCAGCCTGCGGACCCGGCTGTCGTTCGAGGCCGGCATCGCCGAGCTCGGCGGCAACCCGATCATCGTGGACACCCAGGCGACCCACTTCGGGCGCGGCGAGTCGCTGATCGACGCCGGGCGGGTGCTGTCCCGCTACGTGTCGGCGATCGTGCTGCGCACGCACGGCGACGACCGGCTGGCCGAGCTCGCATCCGACGTCTCCGTGCCGGTGATCAACGCGCTGACCGACGGCTTCCACCCCTGCCAGCTGCTGGCCGACCTGCAGACCGTGCGGGAGCGGCTCGGCGGCACCAAGGGCGTGAAGCTGGCCTACGTCGGGGACGCGGCGAACAACATGGCGAACTCGTACCTGCTGGCCGGGGCGACCGCGGGCATGCACGTGCGGGTGGCCGGGCCGGCCGGCTTCGACCCGGCGCCGGCGGTGGTGGCCCGGGCGGCCGAGATCGCCGCCTGGACCGGCGGCTCGGTGGAGGTGCTG
>NZ_JBFAZH010000781.1:0-3734 GCF_040681735.1 Actinoplanes sp. NPDC051633
GGCCGAAGACCATCGAGGCGAAGCGCAACCGGAGTTTCCTGAAGAGCATCTCGGTCATGGAAACCGAGGCCGGGCGGGAAGTTGAGCGGAAGAAGGCCAGGGCGACCCGAGACGCCGAGCTGGCCGCCCGTCGCGAAGAATTGGACCAGGCGCTTCGCCTCACCGGGGCGAAGGGATACCTGTTACGGCCCGAAGCCAACGCTTTCTGGGCCGACTATGAGGATGTCCTCTCCTCCGACGCCGGCCTTCGCGGACGATTGGAGCGGGCGGACATCCGCGAGGTGGAGACGCGACCGACCCCGACGCCCACCATCGATACCAACCATGAGACCGTCCTGCGGTCCTACCTCCAGGCGGTCCAGGCGCCGACCTTGTACGTCCTCCTCCGCGAGGTCGACAAGAACCTCACCGAGCGCAGCCCTCTGGAACAGCTCCAACAGGCGGTGAAGCTGCTGGGGGAAAAAGCAGACCGCACCATCGACAAGAGCCGGCCGGAGGTCACGGCCTGGGATCGCCTGGCCACCGTGGGCCGGGCACTCTTCGGCACCGACGACGGCCGGGCTCGCTACGACCAGTTCGTCGAGTTGCAGGCGCTGGAGCTACTCCTGAAGCGTCTCGAAAAATTCCTCGGCGCGGCGCAGGCGATCACCGCCGAGCAGGTGGAGCTCTTCCTCAAGGACGCGCGTACGGCGGGCGTCCGTGACCTCGACATGGCTCGTGACCGGCTGGTCGGGCATTTCCGGACCAAGCTCTGGGTCGTCGACCTGCCGGACCGCGAGGCCGTAAGCCGTGTCGCGGTGCAGATCCAGTGCCCGTACTGCGCGGCGCTCAACCCGCCCGGCAGCCGCATCTGTTCGACCTGCGAGTTCAAGCTCGACGAGCCGTGCCCGTCGTGCGGCCAGATCGACCCGCAATACGGCGGCTGCCGATGCGGCTTCCCGCTGGGCCACCGGCCGCGGGTGCAGGAGTTCCTGGCCGACGCCCGGCGCGCCCTCGACGAGCACGACTTCCACCGGGCCGATCTGGTCCTGGGTCACGCCGAGGAGATCTGGCGGCTGCCAGTCGAGCGGGCCGACGCGATCGCGACGGAGATGCAGCGGATCCGCGGCGGCATCGATCTGCTCCGGCAGGATCTGAAATCGATCGCCCGCCGGATCGACGACCTGATGCGCACCCGACGATTCGTGGCCGCCGAGCAGCAGCTGCGCCAGGCGCCGCTCGGGCTGCCGCGCCGGGAACTGCTGCTCGCCGAGGCGGAGAAGGCGGTCCGAGAGGCGCGGCGTCGTTGCCGCGAAGCGCGGCAGCCCGGCGTCGGCCGGGAGCGGCGGATCGAGCTCTACTCCGAGGCGCTGCGGATCTGCGACGACCTGGAGGCGGCACGGTCCGAGCTGGCCGACATCCCGCCCGCGCCGCCCACCGGCGTGCGTGCGGTGGTCGACGATCCGGCCGCCGGTGTGCTGATCACCTGGGATCCGTCGCCGGACGGTGATGTCACCTACCTGGTGATGCGAGGCACCGGCACGAGCGCCCCGCACTCGGCCGAACGGCTGCCCACCCAGCATCGGCTCGGCCCGGCCACGAAGACGAGCCTGCGCGATCGCGACGCGGCCGCCATGCCGGGCATGGTCCTGCGCTACGCCGTGCTGGCCGACCGGTACGGCACCTACAGCCCAGTCGTCGCGGCGGCGCCCGTCGTGGTCACCGCCGAGGCCACTGTGACGCCGGACAACTCCGACGCCGGTGTGATCCGGCTCGACTGGCAGTTGCCCGAGCGGGCCGTGGACGTGCGGATCACCCGGATTCGGATCGGTGGCGGCGGAGATCCGGTGCCGTTGCGGCCGACCGAGCCGGGCCGCCTGTTCGACACCGATGTGGACGAGGGCAGTCGGTACCGCTACACCGTGCGGGTCGGCTACGAGGATCCGGGCGGAGGTCTGTGCTACTCCCGCGGGGTGGTCGCCGAGATCTCCGCCACGCGGCCACCGGCGGCGCCCGACAGGTTGAGTGCGGTTGGCGTACCCTCCGAATTCTCCTTCAGCCCGCACCGGGTCCAATTGCGGTGGCCCGCACCCGGGGCCGGCCGCATCGAGGTGGTGCGACAGGCGGGGGCCGGCACCCTGCGCGAGGGCGATCGCTGCAACCCGGCGGACATCAAGCGGGCCGGCTATGTCCTGACCGGCCCGTCACCGCTCATCGACCGCTGGATCGAACGCGCCATGGAGGTCTGCACCTACGCTCCGGTACTGGTGGTGGACGGGATGGCCTATGTCGGCAAGCCGCGCCACTACGCCAACGCGGCGGAGGTGACCGAGCCGACGGTCGAGTTCAGTGGCCGGCTGATGCGGGTCGGCTGGACCTGGCCGGCGGACAGCGCGGGGGTGGCGATCGGCTACGACTCCGCGGCGATGCCCGACGATCCGACCGTGGCCGCGCATCAACTCGTGGTCTATCGCAACGGGCCGGATCCGTCCGGTGAGTGCAACCTGCCGATCGGCTCGAAACTCCGCACCCACGTGCGGATCGGCACGGTGATCCGTCGCGGCAACGCCGAGTTCATCACCGCCGGCGTGGGTCGTCTGGTGGAACGGCCACAGTTGACCGTCCAATACTCCGTGCGGGACGTCCGGCGGCAGAGTGAGCTGGTGCTCGAGGTGGCCGAGTCGGCGCGGGTGCCCGCCCTCGTGCTCCGCGGACGGGTGGGTGGCCCGCCGCGCAGCCGCGACGACGGCGAGGTCGTGCGGCGGCTCGAGCCGATGCGGATCGCCGGGCGGCACGTCGAGCGGTTGGGCCGTCAGTCCGGCGACTTGCAGTACCGACTGTTCACGGCGTCGGCGGACGACGGCGGCGCGGTCTCCTTGGAGCATCGCTGACCGGCGGCGTCACTCCCGGAAGAGGTAGACGTCGATCTTCAGGACCTGCGGTGGCTCGTGCAGGGACAGGAACGGGCGGCACACCGTGCCGCGGAACACCCAGCCCTTGGCGCCCAAGCCGCGCAGCACGTCGTTGGCCCGCTTGGCGACCGCGATGCCGCGTCCCTCGTCACCCTGGGCGCCGCCGAAGGTCAGCACCAGACCGGCGTGCCGTCCTTGGAGCCGCACGCTCGTCTGGACAGCGGCGGCCAGGTCGGCTTCCGCCTTCGCGTCGCCGGCGAGCAGGCCCACCCAGTTGACCCGGACGACGATCTCCACCGGTTTCAGTTCCAGGATCGGCTCGCGGGAGGGCGTCGGCGACGGGGTCGGCGGTGTGGTCGTGGGTGGCGGCGTCGGCGGGTCCTCCCGTGGCGGCTGGCCGACGGTGGTGGCCACCAAGAACGCCATCGCCAGCGCGAACATGAGGTCGGCGAAGAGCCAGCCGATGCTGCCGAAGACGGCGTTGCCGGGGTCCTGCTCGGTCTGGCGACGACGCCGGTACGCCCGCACGAAGAACACGTCAGATCACCGGCCGCCAAAGATGCGGTTGACGAGACCGGTACGTGGCGCCGGCGGACGGGGCGCGCGAGCGATGGCTCGCAGCCGGTCCGCCGCCTCTTGCAGAGCCACCGTGGTGGAGGCGATCGAGCCGCTCGTCTTGGACAGGCCACCCTCGACCGCGGCGAGCCACCGGCTGGAGTCCACGACGTTCTTGGCCAGCTGTTCGAGGTCTGCCTTCATGTTGCCGCTCATCAGGGTGGTGACCTCGCGCATTGCGGTCGCCGCGGTGGTCATGCTCTGCGAGTTCTCGGTCACCCGGCTCAC
>NZ_JBFAZH010000782.1:0-3728 GCF_040681735.1 Actinoplanes sp. NPDC051633
GGCACGGGAGCGGTGGGTGTCAGGAGCCGGCGGGCCGGACCTCGGCGAACGTGTCGGCCACCCAGTCGGCGATGAAGGTGCTCACGAACGGCAGGTGATCGAGACCGATGTGCTCGGTCGCGCCCTCCTCTCGCGTGAAGATCCGCAGGTCCCGCTTGGGGGAATTGACGGCCTGCTCGTACGAGCGGTGCGCGTACTCCAGCGGGATCTGCCGGTCGTTGGCGCCGTGCGCGATGAGGAACGGGACCGTGATGCGTTCGACGACACCGTCGAGGTGCACGTCGTCGGCGAAGTCGATGAACGAGTCGAGGTCGTCGTGCCCCCACACCCAGAGCACGTGCTCCCAGTAGTGCGGGACCGGCCGCTCGCCCTCCCGCTCCAGCCGGCGGCGCTGCACCGCACCCCAGTTGTGGTTGGCGCCCCAAGCGACGACCAGGGCGAACCGCTTCTCGAAGGCGGCGGCGCGCGGCGCGTAGTAGCCGCCCAGCGACCAGCCCACGATCCCGATCCGGGCCGGGTCCACGTCGTCACGCGTGACGAGCCAGTCGACGGCGGCGCCGGCCCAGGCCTCGGTGTCGATCCGGGCGGTGAGCCCCTGCAGGCGCAGGGCTTCGCCGGTGCCGGGCTGGTCGAGCATCAGGCAGGAGATGCCGCGGGCGGCCAGCTCTTCCCAGTGGCCCGACGAGTACATGTGCTCCTTGGTGGAATCCAGGCCGTTCACCAGCACGACGACCGGCGCCGGCCCTGATGCGGCAGCGGCGGCAGCCGGGGCGGCGCTGAAGTAGGCGGGCAGCGTCGTTCCCTCATAGGGGATCTCGACGCGGGAGATCCCCGGGCTGTGCAGGGTGAAGGCCTTCTGGGCCAGCTCCAGCACCCGGCGGTACGTCGGCACCCGGTCGGGGTTCGAGTGAGCCAGCATCCGCTCGGCCTGGCACAGGTAGTTGGTGGCCCGGAAGTACAGCTGCCCGGCGGTGCGGCGGTGGCCGGCCTTCTCCGCCGTCTCCGCCTGCTCGACCAGCTGATCGGTCAGCGCGGCCCAGGCGCTCAGGAAGTCCCCCGTCCCGGCGTCCTCCCCGCGGGTCGCGGCCTCCCGGATCGGCCGGCAGGCGCGGTCGACCTCGTCGATCAGCCCACCGCTGTTGAGGGCGGCGACGACGCCCAGGTTCCAGACGTAGTTGCCCGGGAAGTACTCGAACACGGGATGGTCCTCTCTTCGGGGTGATCAGCAGGCGCCGGGCAGGACGGCGGACCAGCCGCCGTCGACCATGAGGTTGGCGCCGGTGACGTACGACGCCTCGTCGGAGGCGAGGAAGAGGGCGCAGCGGACGACCTCCTCCGGCGTGCCGATCCGGCCCATCGGGATGGCCCGGGCGATGGTCCGCATCGGATGGTCGGCGGCGAGCAGGTCACCCTCGGTGGCCGGGGTGCGGATCATGCCCGGGCTGACGCAGTTGACCCGGATGCCGTGCGCGGCGCCCTCGGCGGCCAGCTGCTTGGTCATCGCGACGACGCCGCCCTTCGACGCGGTGTGCGCGATCCGGGTGTTGGTGAGCGACCCGGTGAGGCCGGCGGTGGAGCCGACCAGCAGCACGCTGCCGCCCCCGCGGGCCACCAGGTGGGGCCACGCCTGACGGGTGACCAGGAAGACCAGGTCGAGCTCGTTGCGCAGGGTGAACGACCAGTCGGCGTAGGACGTGTCGGCGATCGGCGCGAAGCGGGTGGCGCCGGCGTTGTTGTAGACGATGTCGATGCCGCCGTGTGCAGTGGCGGCCCCCTCGACCCAGGCCCGAACGTGGGTCTCGTCGGCCAGGTCCAGCGGGTGGGTGCTGTCCATCCGGCCACCGGCCGCGCGGACCAGGTCCACCGTTTCGGCCGACCCCGTGGCGTTGACGTCGGTGCCGACCACGACGGCGCCCTCGCGGGCGAACATCAGCGCGGCCGCGCGGCCCTGCCCGCCGGCCGTGCCGGTGATCAGAGCCACCTTGCCGGCCAGCCGGCCGGTCACGCCGGCCGCTTCCGGGTGCGCGGCCGTGGCCGGGCCGGACGGACCGGCGGCAGGTCGAGCCCGGCAACGACGCGGTTGCGGATGGTCCCGATGCCCTCGACGGTCATCTCCACCACGTCACCGGGCCGCAGCGGTGGCGGGTCGAGCCGGCCGCGGCGGCCCCACAGCTCGGCCAGGCAGCCGCCGTTGCCGCAGGTGCCGGAGCCGAGGACGTCCCCGGCACGGACCTCGGTGCCGCGGGAGGCGTAGGCGATCAGGTCCTCGAACGGCCACCCCATGTTGGACAGCAGATCCTGGCCGACCTCGGTGCCGTTGACCGACACCCGCATGTCCAGCGGCAGGAACCCGTCGGCGTCGCGGTGGGGCTCCAGCTCGTCGGCGGTGACCAGCCAGGGTCCGAGCGTACTGGCGAAGTCCTTGCCCTTGGCCGGGCCCAGGCTGACCTTCATCTCGCGGCGCTGCAGGTCACGGGCCGACCAGTCGTTGAGCACGGTGTAGCCGAAGACGTGGTCACCGGCCTGCTCGGGGCTCAGCGAGGCGCCGTCCCGGCCGACGACCACAGCCACCTCGAGCTCGAAGTCGAGCTGCTGCGAGCCGGGCGGCACCGCGACGTCGTCGTGGGCGCCGACCAGCGCGTACGGGTTGGTGAAGTAGAACGTCGGCGCCTCGTACCACTGCGGCACCACGCCGCCCACGCCGTCGATGCTCTTGCGTACGCCCTCGACGTGCTCCTCGAACGCGACGAAGTCACGCACCGTGGGCGGTTGCAGCGGGGGCAGCAGCCGGACGGTGTCCAGCGGCACGGCCGGCTGCCGCAAAGCCGCCGTGCCGAGGTCCAGCGCGGCCGGCAACCCGGCCCGGACCACGTCCAGCGTGGTCGTCCCGGCCGGGAACGCGTGCAGTCCGGCGTCGCCGACGACGCCCGAACGGGACTGCCCGTCCGCCTCCCAGGTGGCGATCCGCATCAGACCGGCGGGGCCACGAACAGGCCCTTGTCCGGGTCGTTGAACGACCGCTTCGCGACGAACTCGTTCATCGCGTTCGCCGTGCCCCACTGGTCGCTGACCGCCGGGTCGGAGAAGTCGTACATGTGCGGGTGCCAGTTGTCCTCGTCGATCTGCTCCAGCTCGGTGGTGTACTCGACGGTGTTGCCGTGCGGGTCGAGGAAGTAGCTGAAGGTGTTGTTGCCGGCGAGGTGCCGGCCCGGACCCCAGATCTTCTCCACGCCGGCGCGCAGCAGCCGGCCGGTGCCGCGCATGTACTCGTCGATGCCGCGCATCTCGAACGACGCGTGGTGCAGCGACGGGTGCGGGCCGCGGGCGATCGCCATGCTGTGGTGCCAGTTGTTCACCCGCATGAACCACATCATCTCGCCCATCCGCGGGTGCATCAGGGTGTCCGACAGGGCGAAGGCGAGGTGCTTCTCGTAGAAGGCCCGCGTGCTGTCCGGGTCGGCCGAGTTGATGACCACGTGGGACAGCCGGACCGGGATGGACTCGCCCTCCTCGATCTTGCGGTGCTGCCGGACGGCGACATCCGAGCTGATCTCGACCGTGCGGCCCTCGTTGTCGAAGAACCGGAAGCCGTACCCGCCGCCGGGCGTCTGCAGCGCACCAGGCTCGCTGACCAACTGCACTCCGTCGGCGGCGATGCGGGCGGCGAGGTCTATTATCGTAGTCGCTTGCTTTTTTATTGTTCTTTCAATCGTTTAATCGCATTTTTT
>NZ_JBFAZH010000783.1:0-3720 GCF_040681735.1 Actinoplanes sp. NPDC051633
CCTTTTAGCCCTACCGGGGTCCCCCCGGGGTGGACGTCCACGCGCAGGCCGCCAATAAACCCCCCCCCCCCCCGGCCCCCCGGGCGCCCCCCCGCCCCGCCGGGTCCGCCGCCCGGCCGCGGGCGAGGCCCACCGGCTGCTGCCCGCGCCACTGCTGGTGATCGTCACCGTGGTGCTCGTCCTGATGGTGCTCGTCCCGACCGCCTACATCGTGCTCGCGTCGCTGAACACCGACATCGGCGTGGCCGAGGGCGAGTTCTGGCCCAGCTCGTTCACCCTCGACAGCTACAGCAAGATCTGGACCACCGCCGACCTGGGCAACGGCCTGGTCAACAGCCTCATCGTCTGCGCCTTCACGGCGGTGGCGTCCGCGCTGCTCGGCACGATCACCGCGTACGTGCTGGTCCGCTACACGTTCACCGGCCGGCTCACCATCCTGCGCGGCCTGGTCGGGCTGCAGAGCATCCCGGGCACGCTGATGCTGCTGCCGGTCTTCGTGCTCTTCTCGTCGGCGGGCAACTATCTCGGCATCACGATGGTCGGCACGCGCTGGGGCCTGTTCCTGGCGTATCTGACCTTCGCCCTGCCGTTCTCCACCTGGGTGATGGTGACCTACCTGCGCGGCCTGCCGCGCGAGCTGGAGGAGGCGGGCCGGGTGGACGGCGCGTCCACGCTGCGCATCCTCTTCCGGATCATCATGCCGCTCAGCCTGCCGGCGATCGTCGTCTCGGCGATCTTCGCGTTCCTGCTGGGCTGGAACGACGTGCTGTTCGCCAACGTGCTCACCCGGCCGGAGACGCACACCGCAGCCGTCGCGCTGTCGATCTTCGGGGTGACGCAGGAGGGCGGCGCACTGCCGGTCTACTCGCAGGTCATGGCGGCGGCGCTGGTCACCGCCGCGCCCGTGGTGATCCTCTACCTGGTCTTCCAGCGCTATCTGGTCGGCGGACTGACCGCGGGCGGGGTCAAATAGATGACGACGGCCGTGGTGATCGGGCTCGGGACCGTGTCGGTCGTGCACCTGGCGGCGATCGAGGCACTGGACGGCATCGAGCTCGTCGGCACGGCCGGCCGCGACTACCGCGAGCTCCTCGACCGCGTCCGGCCGGATGTCGCGCACATCTGCACGCCGCACGACCAGCACGCGGATGTCGTGATCGACTGCCTGGAACGCGGCGTCAACGTGCTGGTCGAGAAGCCGTTGGCGCACACCGTGGCGGAGGCGGAGCGGGTCGTCGCGGCCGCCGCGGAGCATCCGGAGCTCAAGGTCGGGGTCTGCCTGCAGAACCGGTACAACCTGGCCGTGCGGGCGGCCCGCGACCTGATCGGGCGCAGCGCGGCCAGGGGCGCGAGCGCGACCGTGCTGTGGCACCGCGACCAGGCCTACTACGACGCGGCGCCCTGGCGCGGCGAGAAGAAACGCAGCGGCGGGGGCGTGCTGATCAACCAGGCGATCCACACGCTCGACCTGCTGGAGTGGCTGCTCGGTGAGGTCACCGACGCCCGCGGACAGGCCGGTCACCTCGGCCGGACGACGACCGACGTCGAGGACACCGCGCAGGCCGTGCTCACCCACGCCGGCGGGGCGACCAGCGTCTTCTTCGCCACCACGACCAACGTCACCGACTCGCCCGTCACGGTCGAGATCTTCACCGAGGACGCGACGCTCACGATCCGGGGCGACCTGACGATCGACCGGGCCGGCGGTCGCACCGAGATCGTCCGTGAGCGGACCCATAAAACGGGCAAGGCCTATTGGGGCGCCTCGCACGAAGCGCTGATCGCCGACTTCCACCGCACGCTGCACCACCCCGAGCCGTTCTGGATCGGGCCGCAGGAGGGCATTCGCTGCCTGCGGCTCGTACACCGGATCTACGAACAGTAGGAGGACCGCGTCCCATGTGGACTCTTTCCGGATTCGCCGACGAGATCTCCCCCGACCTGACCGAGCAGTGCCGGGTGGCGGCGGGGCTCGGCCTGCGCTACATCGAGGTGCGCAGCGCGTGGGGCGTCAACATCCTCGACCTGGACGACGAGCAGCTCGACACCATGAAGAAGACGCTCGCCGACCACGACATCAAGGTGTCCAGCATCGGGTCGCCGATCGGCAAGATCTTCATCGACGAGGACTTCGCGCCGCATCTCGAGCGGATGCGCCACGCCGCCGAGGTGGCCCACTTCCTCGGCGCCCCGTACATCCGGATCTTCTCGTTCTTCATCCGGCCGGGCGACGACCCCGACGAGCACCGCGCCGAGGTGATCGAGCGGATGCGGGCGCTGGCCCGGGTCGCCGAGGAGGCCGACCTGGTGCTGCTGCACGAGAACGAGAAGGAGATCTACGGCGACGTGCCGCGCCGCTGCCTGGACATCGTCCGGTCGGTCGGCTCGCCGCACCTGCGGCTGGCCTGGGACCCGGCCAACTTCGTGCAGGTCGGCGTGAAGCCGTACACCGACGGCTACGCGATCCTGCGGCCGCATGTGGAGTACGTGCAGATCAAGGACGCCCTGGCCGAGGACGGCACGGTGGTGCCCGCCGGCGAGGGCGACGGCGAGCTGGCGCGCACCATCCGCGCACTGCGCCACGACGGGTTCGACGGGTTCTTCTCGCTCGAGCCGCACCTCGCCCTGGGCCACACCGCAGGCGGGTTCTCCGGCCCCGACCTGTTCACCACCGCCTGGCGGGCCTTCACCGGCCTGCTCACCGCCGAGGAGATCGAATATGCATAGGTTCGCGCTGGTCGGCGCCGGAGTGATCGGCAAGCACCACGCCAAGGTGATCGCGCAACTCGCCGACCGCATCGAGCTGGCCGCGGTCGCCGACATCGACCTGGACAAGGCCCGGGCGTTGTCGCCGGCCCACGCCTACCCGTCGCTCACCGAGGCGCTGGCCGCCGAGCAGATCGACGTCGTGGTGGTCTGCACCCCGACCGGCCGGCACGGCGCGCTCGCCATCGAGGCCCTGGAGGCCGGCAAGCACGTGATCGTGGAGAAGCCGGCGGAGATCACCGTCGAGCGGACCGACGAGATCATCGCGGCGCAGCAAAAGGCCGGGAAGGTGGTCACGGTCATCTCGCAGCACCGGTTCGACGAGTCCACCGAGACCGTGCTGGCGGCCATCGCGCGCGGCGAGTTCGGGCGCATCACCTCCGGCATCGCCTCGATCGACTGGTGGCGGGGGCAGAGCTACTACGACTCCGGGGACTGGCGCGGCACCTGGGAGCTGGACGGTGGCGGGGCGCTGATGAACCAGGGCGTGCACACCGTCGACCTGCTGGTGGCCGCCTTGGGCCGGCCCGTGGAGGTGTTCGCGTACACCGGCACGCTGGCGCACCAGCGGATCGAGGTGGAGGACGTCGCGGCCGGGGTGGTGAAGTTCGAAAGCGGCGCGCTCGGGGTGCTGCACGGTTCGACGGCCGCGTACCCGGGGCTGAGCGCGCGGCTGCAGGTGCACGGTGACCGCGGCTCGGCGGTGATCGACGACGACCAGCTCACCTTCTTCCACGCCACGCCGGAGGGCACCGAGCCGGAAGAGAAGCTGATGGGTACGACGCAGGCCACGACGGCGTCCGCGGCCGGCGCCACCGCCAGCAGCAACCCCGGCGGCCTGTCCGACGCGCACCGGCTGCAGTACCTCAACTTCCTCGGCGCGCTCGACGGCACCGAGGAGGTGCGGGTGGACCTGGAGACCAACCGGCGCTCGATCGGCGTCATCACCGGCGT
>NZ_JBFAZH010000784.1:0-3716 GCF_040681735.1 Actinoplanes sp. NPDC051633
CGCACCTGGGGCGGGAGGACACGCGGCAGTTGCGCCGGACGCTGGCGGCGCTGCGGGAGATCACCGACCGCTAGGGCCGGGGGCCGAGGAGGTCCCATCGGTTGCCGGAGATGTCGAGGAAGACCGCGACCCGGCCGTAGGGCTCGTCTCTAGGCTCGGTCATGAAGGTCACGCCGGCTGTGGTCATCCGTCCGTGGGCCTCGTCGAAGTCGTCCACCCGCAGGAGGAAGCCCACCCGGTCGGCCGCCTGCGCGCCGATCGCGTGCCGCTGGTGCTCGTCCGGCCGGGCCAGCAGCAGGCCCGTGCGGGCGCCCGGCGGCCGCACCTCGACCCAGCGCTTGGGGCGGCCGTCGTTGGTCAGCGACGGCGAGTCCTGCACGAGGTCGAAGCCGAGCGCCCCGGTGAAGAAGGCGATCGCCTCGTCGTAGTCGTCGACCAGCAGCGCGACCAGGTCAAGATGCACCGCTGGCCACCAGGGTCGCGGCGTGGTGGCCGGCGGCGGCCGCGGCCAGGAAGTACGAGCGGTCCTGCGCGAGTGACCGGCCCATCGTGGACAGGGTGACCGGCAGGTCCAGCAGCGCGTCGTACAGGCCCTCCACCGGCACCTCGACCATCCGGTGGCGAGCGGCCAGCGGCGCCAGCGCCGACGAGACCTCGCGCGCCAGGGCCGGCGGCAGGCCCAGCGGGACCACCAGGTCGGCCGGTAGCAGGGCCACCTTCCCGTACGCGGTCAGGGAGTGGTGGGAGACGCCCCGGTGGCGGGGACGCCCGTCGCCGTCCGAGATGCGCAGCGAGCCGATCGGCCGGCCGCCCAGCGTGCCGATCGCGTTGATCGCCTCGCCCACCGAGACGCCGCTGAAGCCCCAGGTCGTACCCGTGCCCAGGTTTCCCGGGCCCTGGGTCACGATCGTCACGTCGGCCGACAGGACGTGCCGCGCGGCCAGCAACGCCGTGTGGACGGTGCTCGCCTCGAGGTCGCCGCCGAAGGACTGGCCCGCCGTGATCGTGCCGGCCAGCGAGGACGCCAGGCCGGAGAGGGTGCGGGAGAACCAGGCGGGCAGCGCGCCACCGTCGGTCATCACGTAGGCGACCCGGGCGGCCGGCCGGGTCATCGTGACGCCGGCCAGGATCGCCGGCAGGGCCGAGTGCAGATCGGCGGTGACCACCGGCATGCCGTCCAGCGAGCCGGCCTCGACCAGGGCGGAGCGGTGCGGCGAGGCCTCCTCGTCGACGCCGAGCAGGATCGGCTGCAGGGGGGTGTACCGGGCCTTGACAAGATGCCCGGAGTCGCGGGACGTGCCGGCCGACGCGGGATCGGGCGGCAGCCTGTCCGGGATCGCGACGACCAGCGCGTACCCGCCGGTGCCCAGACCCATCGTCAGGGCGCCCACGTTCAGCAGCACCCGGTCGCCCGCGACCGGCGTGCCCACCAGCGGGGGGTAGGCCAGCGCACGCATGGGGGAGCCGTCGACGAAGACGTCGAGCTCGACGGCACCGCGCCAGCTGCCACGCAGGGACACAACCGTTCCGGATCGCCAGCGAACCATGACCGGCGACCCTATATGTCGACGCCCCCGTCGCGGTGGTTGCGCCCGGCCGTGCCGCGCGTCGGATCCAGGAACACGTACCGGATGCCGGGGTAACGCTTGCGCAGGCGCAGCTCGGCGTCGTCGGACGCGGCCTCGATCTCCGCACCGGTCACCGTGTCGTCGAAGTCGACCTTCGCGGCGACCAGGATGTCGCCCGGGCCGAGCTGCATGGTCAGCAGCGTCGGCACCGCGCTGACCACCGGGATCGACGCCAGGTCGTCGGCGATCTGGTTGTGCATCCGGCGCGGCACCGCCCGGCCGACCAGCAGCGACACGTTGGCGCGGGCCAGCGTGCCGGCCACCAGGAGCAGCAGCACGCCGATCGCGATCGACGCCACGCCGTCCCACAGCTCGGTGCCGGTGAGCTGGGTCAGGCCGAGCCCGAGCGCGGCGAGGATCAGCCCGATCAGCGCGGCCGAGTCCTCGAGGTAGACGGCCTTGACCGTGGTGTCGGGGGTGAGGCGCAGGAACCGCGACGGCGTGATGCCCCAGCGCCGCGACTCGCCGTGCACCTGCCGCCGCGCCTTGAGGAAGCTGGTGCCCTCGGCGACGAACGAGACCGCGAGCACGACGTACGACAGCGTGAACTCCCCGCTGTGCTCCCCGCCCATGATCGTCGTAACGCCGTGGTAGATCGAGAAGCCGGCGCCGCCGACGAAGGTGAACAGGGCGGCGATGAAGGCCCAGACGAAGCTTTCCTTGCCGTACCCGAACGGGTGTTGCTCGTCGGCGGGCTTGCCGCCGCGGCGCAGCGCGACGTACAGGAAGACCTCGGTGACCGTGTCGGCCAGCGAGTGGGCCGCCTCGGACAGCATCGCCGCGGAGCCGGAGAGCAGGCCGGTGACCAGCTTCGCGGCGGCGATGACGAGGTTGGCCAGCCCGGCGACGATGACCGTGCCGACGCTCTCGCTGCCGCCCTCGCCCGGCTCGGCGGGCACGGGCAGCGGTTCGGCGCCGGCCAGGCCGACTCGGATGGGTTCAGATGGTGGCACCCGATCTCCGTTCCCCGCCGCGTCGCCGGATAACCGCGGGGCCCGGAGGCTGCTAGCGTTTGCTCTCGTGTCGCGGACCCGCACCGAGCGCCTGGTGAACCTGGTGATCTGCCTGCTGTCGACGCGACGGTTCCTGACCGCCGCGCAGATCGCCGCGACCGTGCCGGGTTATGAGCACGACCCCGAGGACCCGAAGGATCACGAGGCGTTCCAGCGCAAGTTCGAGCGGGACAAGGCCGAGCTGCGCGAGCTCGGCGTGCCGCTGGAGATGGGCCGGCCCAGCGCGTTCGACGAGGAGGTGGGCTACCGCATCGCCCACCGGGAGTACGCGCTGCCCGACATCCTGCTGGAGCCCGACGAGGCGGCCGCGGTGGGCATCGCCGCCCGCCTGTGGCAGCACGCCGGGCTGGCGGCGGCCGCGTCGTCCGGGCTGGCCAAGCTCCGCGCGGCCGGTGTCGAGGTGGATCCGCAGGCGACGCTGGGCGTCGAGCCGGTGGTGACGGTCGACCCGGCGTTCGGCCCGCTGACCACGGCGGCCCGGGAGCGGCGGGCGGTCTCGTTCGCGTACCGGGCGCCGGAGAACGATGCCGCCGCCACACGCCGCCTTGAGCCGTGGGGCGTGGTGTGCTGGCAGGGGCGGTGGTACGTGGTGGGCCACGACCGGGACCGCCGCGCCGCGCGCTGTTTCCGGCTCTCCCGCATCGTCGGCAACGTGCGCCTCACCGGGCGCTCCGGGGCGTTCACGCCGCCGGAGAACGAGGACCTGATCAAGCACGTCTCGCGCTGGAGTGGTCCCGTCGCGCACAACGGCCGAGCCACGGTGACGGTGCGTCCCGGCCAGGCGGCGGGCCTGCGGCGCTGGGCGACCGAGGTGACCGCCGGTGTCGACGGCGACGTGCTGACGATCCCGTACTCCGATCCCGAGCGGCTGGCGTCGACGCTGGTGGGCTATGGCGCGGACGTTCGCGCGGACGGCCCGCCGGAGCTGCGCGAGGCGGTCATCCAGCAGCTCAAGGAGATCGTCGCCCGGCATGACCACGTGGCGCGAGCCACCAGCAGTCTCGGCGTGGCGACGTGATGCCACAGCAGCGCGGCTCGACCCCCGCGCGGGCGCCCGCGGATCGACTGGGCCGCC
>NZ_JBFAZH010000785.1:0-3710 GCF_040681735.1 Actinoplanes sp. NPDC051633
CGGGTCGCTGCTGCTCGCCGACCGGCTGGGCGCCCGGCTGGTCCGCGCGACCCGGGAGCTGTCCGGCTCGAGCCGCCGCCTCGGCGCCGGTGACCTCTCGGTCCGGGTCACGCCCTCCGGCCCGCCCGAGTTCCAGGACGCGGCGCTGGCCTTCAACTCGATGGCCGACGACCTGCGCCGGCTGCTGGACAACGAACGGGAGCTCGCCGCCGACCTGTCGCATCGGCTGCGTACGCCGCTGACCGCGCTGCGGCTGGACGCCGACTCGATGCCGCCCGGCCCGGTCGCCGACCGGATGCGGCAGGCGTGCGACCTGCTCGACGAGGAGCTGGAGCAGATCATCACCGCGCACCGCTCGGGCGTCGGCGGTGACCGCGGCCGTGGCACGGAGCAGTGCGACCTGGTCGAGGTGCTGGCCGACCGGCTCGCGTTCTGGTCGGCCCTGGCCGAGGATCAGCGGCGGCCCTACGACGTGGTCGGCGGCGACCGCCCGGTGTGGGTGCCGGTGGCCCGCAGCGAGCTGATCCTGGCCGTGGACGCACTGCTGGGCAACGTCTTCGCGCACACCCCCGAGGGGGTGGCGTTCCGGCTGACCGTCTCGGCGGCCGGGGTGCTGGTCGACGACGCCGGGCCGGGGATCGCCGACCCGCAGAAGGCGGTGCGCCGCGGGGTGAGCGGCGCTGGCTCGACCGGCCTGGGCCTGGACATCGTGCGCCGCGTGGCGGAGGCGACCGGCGGCCGGATGGTCGTGGCCCGCAGCCCGCTGGGCGGCGCGCGGATCGGCTGGCTGCTCGGCTCCGGCCGACCTTCATGATCCCTTCTGGCGCCGTTAAGGCTTCTTTATGGAACGCGGAAATAGGTTCTCCCCGTCACTGACCGCACGTCATGTTGGGAGAACCGAGCCATGCGCAGAGCGATCACCTATCCGCTGGTCGCCTTAGGAGCCGCCGCCTCGACCGTCGCGGTCGCCTCGCCCGCTCTGGCGCACGGCTACGTCTCCGCCCCGCCGAGCCGGCAGGCGCTCTGCGCGGCCGGCATCGTGGCCGACTGCGGACAGATCCAGTTCGAGCCGCAGAGCGTCGAGGGGCCCAAGGGCCTCAAGTCGTGCAACGGCGGCGTGGGCCAGTTCGCCGCGCTGAACGACAACAGCCGCGCCTGGCCCGCCAAGTCCGTCGGCAGCAAGGTCACCTTCACCTGGGTGTTCACCGCACGCCATCGGACCAGCAACTTCGAATACTTCATCGGCAACACCAAGGTGGCCACTGTGGATGGTGGCAACGCCCAGCCCGACGCGGTGGTGAACCACTCGGTGGACCTGAGCGCCTTCCCCGGCCGGCAGACCGTGCTGGCCGTCTGGAACATCGGCGACACCCCGAACGCGTTCTACAGCTGCGTCGATCTGAACGTCGGAGGCGGCGGGGGGTCGGACCCTTCCACCCCGAGCTCCCCGCCGCCCTCGACCACCCGGCCGCCCGCCCCGGAGCAGCCGGCCGATCCGCCGGCCGACCCGCCTGCTCAGCCCGCCGACCCCCCGGCCCAGCCCGCCGAACCCACCGCCGCCCCGCCCGCCACGGGTGGCTCCGCCTGGGCGGCGCAGGTCGCCTACAAGACCGGTGACGTGGTCACCTTCCAGGGCAAGAAGTTCAAGTGCCGGCAGGGCCACACCTCGCTGAGCAGCTGGGAGCCGTCGATCTACACGCTCGCCCTGTGGCTGCCGCTGTGAGGGCGCGCCCCGCCGCGGCCGTCGCCGCGCTGCTCGGCGCGGCCCTGCTCCTCGGCGGCTGCGGCACCGACCGGCAGGCCGCGCAGACCGAGTCGGTAACCGCCGCCATCCAGGCCGGCGACACCTTCAACGACACCGACGTGATGTACCTGCAGATGATGATCGCGCACCACGAGCAGGGCCTCGAGATGGTGCGGATCGCCGAGAAGTCGAGCCGGCGGGGGGAGATCAAGACGCTGGCCGAGGCGGTGGACGTCACCCAGGTCGACGAGATCGCGATGATGGAGAACTGGCTGGAGGGCTGGTCGAAGCCCACGACCGTCGACCACGACCCGGGCATGCACACGGCACACGGCGGCCTGCCGGCGACCGGCCCGCGGGAGATGGCGACGCTGCGCCGCACCAAGGGCACCGGCTTCGACGCCACGTTCCTCAACCTCTTCGTCGCCCACCAGCACAACGCGGTGGAGATGGCGGCTATGGAGAAGTCCGGCGGCGTCAACTCCGAGGCCAAGGCCTTCGCCGAGCGGGTACGCGCGTCCCGCGCCGACCAGATCAAGCAGATGCTCAACCTGCTCAACAGCTGATCCGCCCGAGGCCCGGCAGAGCGGGTTCGTCCTTCCCATCCCCAAGGACGAGCCCGCTCGCCGTGCTCGGGACGACGGGAACAGGCCGAGTCAGGTGGTTGTCCCGGCGATGCGAGGGGATATCGAGGGAGTATTGACACCCACTTCCTCGACGATCGGGAGATCTCATGCCGGACGCCACACAGCTCGCAGCGCGATTGTTCGGGGCCGGGGACGTCCGGGTGCAGGAGGAGGAACGCCCGCGGCCCGGCGACGGCGAGGTGCTGGTCGAGGTCACCTCGGTCGGGTTGTGCGGCTCCGACCTGCACTGGTTCGCCGAGGGCGCGATCGGTGACGCCACCCTCGCCCAACCGCTGGTGCTGGGCCACGAGATGGCCGGGGTGATCCGCAGCGGGCCGGCCGAGGGCACCCGCGTGGCCATCGACCCGGCCGTGCCCTGCGGTGTCTGCGAGGAGTGCCTCCGGGGCGACGTCAACCTCTGCCCGAGGGTGGTCTTCGCCGGGCACGGCCGCACCGACGGCGGACTGCGCCAGTTCATGGCCTGGCCCGGCAACCGGCTGCACCCGCTGCCCGACTCGCTCTCCGACGACGAGGGCGCCCTGCTCGAGCCACTGGGCGTCGCCCTGCACGCCCTCGACCTCGGCCACCTGCGCGTGGCCAGCACCGTCGCGGTGGTCGGCTGCGGCCCGATCGGGTTGTTCCTGGTGCAGCTCGCCCGGCTGGCCGGCGCCACCCGGGTGCTCGCCGCCGACCCGCTGCCGCACCGGCTGGAGGCGGCGGTGAAGTTCGGCGCCGAGCCGGTCGCCGCCGAGGCCGCCGCGGTGGCCGACGTCGCCTTCGAGGTGGGCGGCAACGACGCCGCGGTGGACGCCGCCATGCGCCTCGCCAAGCCCGGCGCCCGGGTGATCCTGGTGGGCATCCCGGACGGCGACCGCACGTCCTTCAGCGCCTCCCTGGCCCGCCGCAAGGGCCTGAGCCTGGTCATGTCCCGCCGCATGGGCGAGGTCTACCCGCGGGCGATCGCCCTGGCCACCAGCGGCCGGCTCGACCTGCCGTCGCTGGTCTCCGCCGTGTTCCCGCTGCGCGACGCCGCCCAGGCGGTGGACACCGCTGTCGCCCGCGCCGGCCTCAAGGTGATCATCCACCCGCAGGACGCCGCGAAACACTAGCGTTCACCCATGACTTCCTTCGATGAGCTTGCCGGCGTCCGGGAGATCACGGTCGTGCTCCCGGCGCCGGGCCGCAAACCCGTCCGGGTGCCGATCTGGGTCGTCGCCGTGGACGGCGAGCTGTATGTGCGTTCCTGGAAGGGCGCGGACGGGGTCTGGTATCGCCGGGCCCGCGAGTCCGGCGCCGGTGCCGTCGTCGTCGGGGGTGAGGAGCGCCCGACCCAGTTCGTG
>NZ_JBFAZH010000786.1:0-3697 GCF_040681735.1 Actinoplanes sp. NPDC051633
GCCGGACCCGGGCGCCGGACCGATCGTGGTGTCCATCGAATACGAGGTCGCCGCCGACCAGGTAGCCCCGTTCCTCGCGGCCATGGAGGCGATGCGCCGCTCACGGCTGCGCAGCGGCGCCTCCCGCTGGGAGCTCTACCGAGTCGGCGAAAACCCCGACCTGTTCACCGAGCAGTTCCAGGTGCCGACCTGGCGCGAACACCAGCTCCAGCACGACGGCCGCCTCACCGCCGAGGATCAGGCCATCGAGGACGCCGCCTTCGCCCATACCCTGGGCACACCGCGCACGCGCCACCTCATCCCACCAGAAAGCGCCCGCAATACTTCATCGCACCGTCCTGCGGACCACGACGCATAGTCGCCGGCGCCTCGGCGGCCGTCATCATCCTGAGGCCGAGTTCAGGCACCGGAGTAAGCCCACCACATGCCGAAGCTCCACTGGCTGCTCGGCGACCCGTTCACCCTGGCTCTCATGGTCGCAGCCGGCTGAGCGCTGCACCGCACCTTCAAACGTCGCACCGGCTCTGACCTAACGGATGCGCTGCCGCTGGGCGCGCTCGAGCCGCCTGAGCGATCGGGCGGAGTGTGACGAGCCCCGCGAGTACGCCCGGCGGTACACCGGGGTGCACGCCCACAGCACCCCGGCCAGCAGCACGGCAAGGAACAGGCCGACAACAGCTAGCAGTCCCACGAGCAGGTGAACCAACGGCGATTCCACCAGGTCAGTCTGCCCGCTGTGGACCGGACCGGGCCGTGTCAGAGCGTCAAGAGCGTGTCAATGTTTGTCCTCGTCAACCCGCGGCCGCCAACGTCTCGATAACTGTGCGAGCCTCACATGCGCTGGGCAGGCTGCGCGTGTGATCCGAGGTTCGGCGGCGGGGTGAGTACCTAGCACGCGACATGGCCGCGCAGCCGGTGCATGTACGTATAGGTGTACCTATAGTCGTGTCATGCCCAGCGGCGCCGTACGAGTTGGTCCTTGACGCCGTTCACCAGCCCGTGATCGAGGACCTCGACATCTAGTCCACACCTGACCGACCGCGGACGAGCCAACAGGCTCGCCCGGCTCTCCAGTGAGCGACGCCTCGGCGGCTGCACCAGCTCCACCAATTGCAGCACGGTGCTCGAACTGGTCGAGCCGAGCGCCGCCACCAGCCGGGTCGCCTCACAAACCTGCGGCTGCGGCACCGGCTCCGGGCCGCCGACGATGCTTGCGCCGATCGTCACGGCGGCAGCGGTCGCGGCTGTCATTGCGATGCAAAGGAGCAGGAGCCTATGCCCCTGTGATGATCCTTGCGTTTTACCCTTCAGGACTACGGCCCACATCGAGTGAGGAGACGAACATGGCGGTAGGAATATTTGCGGGCATCGCGGTGCGCGACTTCGACAGCGCCCTGGAGTGGTACAAGCGGCTGCTCGGTGCTGAGCCGGCCTTCTATCCCAACGACATCGAGGCGGTCTGGCAGCTGGCCGAGGATCGGCACGTTTACATCATCCGGGATCTCGGTCGGGCCGGCGGAGCTGTGAGCATGATTTGGGTCGACGACCCGGTCGCCGAGGTTGGAAAGATCTCCGCACGGGGCCTGGAGCCGGTCGACGTCGAGAAGCACGGCTCGGTCTGGAAGTACGTTTTCCACGACAGCGACGGCAACGAAACGGGAATCGGCGGAGAAGTCTCCACAACCGAATGATCACAGGCCCCCGCAGGACAGGCGCCTTCATCGTGTTGGCTCAGATCAGCGCACAGGCCACCGGCGACGCACGCGTATCCGGGCGCGGTAACCGGGCGGCGATACCGCGTCCGAGGTCAGGCCGTGCAGCGGCGCTCACGTACTGCCGGTACCGTTCCACCGCGGTTGTCGCTCGCCGCAGCGGCAGGGGCACGCGACGTTGGAAAGAGGCTTGATGAACGCCACGGACGACTTCGCGGTTCCGGCGGAGGTGGACGCCCCGGCACGTCGGCCACCGATCGGGGGCGCCTTGTCGCGGTGGTTGCTGCGCCACCAGGTGCAGCCCGTCGGGCCTGAGGCAGGTGAGGCCCATGCCAAGCCGCATGCCTGGTGGAAGGTGATGTCGCTGACCGGGGTGGACTACTTCTCCAGCCTGGCCTATGTACCGGCGATCGCCGCTCTCGCCGCCGGGGCCGTGTCGCCGCTGGCGACGCTGCTGATCGTTCTGCTGACCCTGCTGGGGATGCTGCCGATGTATCGGCGGGTGGCGAAGGAGAGCCCGCACGGCGCCGGGTCGGTGGCGATGCTGGAGAACCTGCTGGCCTTCTGGCAGGGCAAGCTGTTCGTGCTGGTGCTGCTCGGGTTCGTCGCCACGTCCTGGATCATCACCATCACCCTGTCCGCCGCTGACGCATCCGTGCACGTCGTCGAGAACCCGATTTTCGGCAGCGCAGTGCACGGTCACGAAGTGGCGCTCACGGTCGTCTTGCTCCTGCTGCTGGGTGGGGTGTTCCTGCTCGGCTTCAGCGAGGCGGTGACCGTGGCGATCCCGCTGGTTGCGTTGTTCCTTGGACTCAACGCCGTGGTGGTGGTGGCGGGGCTGGTGGATGTTGCCGGCAGCTCCGAGGCTTTCACGACGTGGACGAGCGCGCTCACCGCCGGTGGCGGATTCACTGATATCGCCGGGCCGGCTCTGCTGGCCTTCCCGTTGCTGGTTCTGGGGCTGTCCGGGTTCGAGACGGGCGTGAGCATGATGCCCCTGGTCGCTGCCGACGGCGAGAACGAGGATCAGCGCCTGCGGTCGCGGATCCGCAACACCCGCAAGTTGCTCACCGCGGCCGCATTGATCATGAGCGTCTACCTGCTGGCCGCGAGCTTCGTCACCACAGTGCTGATCCCGGCGCCGGAGTTTCAGCCAGGTGGAGCGGCGAACGGGCGCGCCCTCGCGTGGCTGGCCCATGAAGAACTGGGCGAGGTGTTCGGCACCGCCTACGACATCAGCACGATCCTGATCTTGTGGTTCGCCGGCGCATCGGCGATGGCCGGGTTGATCAACATCGTTCCCCGGTACCTGCCCGGTTACGGCATGGCCCCGGAATGGGGACGGGCCGTGCGTCCCGTGGTGCTGGTCTACACCGCCATCTGTGTCGTCATCACGATCGCATTCGGCGCTGACGTCAACGCCCAGGCCGGCGCCTACGCGACCGGCATCCTGGCAATGATGGTCTCCGGCGCCTTCGCCGTCACCGTCTCGGCGTGGCGGCGCCGGCAGCGTCTGGCGACCGCCGGGTTCGGGCTGCTGACGATGGTGCTGCTCTACGCTCTGGTCGAGAACATCATCGAGAAACCCGACGGCCTTGCCATTTCTGGTTTGTTCATCGTGGGCATCATCGCGGTGTCGCTGATCTCACGGGTGTCGCGCACGACCGAGTTGCGGGCCGACCGGATCGAGTTCGACACGGCCGCCCGGCAGTTCGTCACCGACTCGATCGCGTTTGATGGTGCGCTCAACCTCATCGCACACCGCCGCCAGCCCAGCGACGACGCCGCGCAATACGCGGCGAAGGAACGCGAGCAGCGCGGCAGCAACCCGGTGCCCGGCACGGCCGACGTTCTCTTCCTGGAAATCGACGTCGTCGATCCGTCAACCTTCAGCGAGGTCCTGGAGGTGCGCGGGGTCGAGGTCGAAGGGCACCGGATACTGCGCGCCGAGGCACCGGCCGGGCCGAACGCCATCGCGGCGATCC